>JBEIRY010000112.1:0-2207 GCA_040375675.1 Thermoleophilales bacterium
GAGGCCAAGATGATCGAGGCCATCGCGTTCAAACGGCAGTTCGCCTCGCGCCACCGACTCATTGATGCGCTGGTCTGCGCGGATCCCATTCTGGAATCCCTCCGCGGACATCCCGACGTCATTCGCTGCTCGACCGCCGGAAGCCTGCGACGCTGGAAGGAAGTCATTGGGGACATCGATTTTCTGGTGTCGTCAAAAACCCCGTCTTCGGTGATCGAATTCTTCGTGGGGCAGCCGGGGGTGAAGTCGGTGCTGGCTCAGGGCGAGACGAAGGCGAGCGTGATCGTGGAGGGCGGTATCCAGGCCGACCTGCGGGTGGTGACCGACGAGGAGTTCCCCTTCGCTCTGGCTTATTTCACCGGTTCGAAGGAGCACAACATCGTCATGCGCCAGCGAGCCATCGCGCGGGGCCTGCGGCTCAACGAGTACGGACTATTCCGTGGCAGCGAAGAAACCCGCGATCCCGCCCTACGAATCATCTGCCGCGAAGAACGGGAGATCTTCGAGAATCTGGGACTGGCTTACGTGCCGCCCGAGCTGCGCGAAGATCACGGGGAATTTGCGGCGGCCGAGTCGCATGCATTGCCGCGGCTTATCGAGTGGACTGACCTGCGGGGATCACTGCACAACCATTCCAATTGGTCCGACGGACGCGATTCGTTGGAGACCATCGCGGCGCACGCCCACGAGCTAGGCCTCGATTACTGGGCCATCACCGATCATTCCCGGGCCTCGTTCCAGGCCAATGGCTTAGATACCCGACGCCTGGAAGAACAGCTCTCGGCCGTGGCTGCGGTGAACGCGTCCTATGCGGCCGAAGGCAACGAGTTCCGCCTGTTGACGGGTTCAGAGGTGGATATTTTGAAGGAAGGGTTAGATTTCGATGACGCGATCCTGGCGCGCCTCGACGTGGTGGTGGCCAGTTTGCATGTGCCCTCGAGCGATGCGCTGGAAAATACGCGTCGACTGGTTCAGGCGGCCGAAAACCGGTACGTGCACATGCTCGGACACCTCACCGGTCGGCTCCTCCTCGAGCGGGATGCCTACAAACTCGACATCCAGGAGGTGTTGAAAGCCTGCGCGGCAACGGGCACTTGGATAGAACTCAATGCCAGTCCGTATCGATTCGATCTCGATTGGCGGCTCTGGCGTCAGGCCAAAGAGCTTGGTGTGAAGTGCGTGATCAACTGCGATGCCCACCGCTTAGATCACTTCAACTTTCTCCGACTGGGAGCCGGCATCGCCCGGAAGGGATGGCTATCGACCGGCGATGTCATTAACACGCAGAGCCTCACCTCGGTAATGCAAGCTCTAGGTCAGAAACGCCGGTAACTCGGCCATTGCTGGAGAGTCCCCACCATGCCTCTGATCCGCATTCTTGTAGATGGCTACAGTCTCTTGCACGCCTGGCCCGAATTGGCCCGAGAATCGGCCCGCCATTCGGCCAGGGCCCGGGAAGCCCTCATCGCAACTCTCGGAGAATACCAGGCAGCTCTGGGTACACCCATCACGGTGTTCTTTGATGGCCAGAGCGGAGGCCAGGGTGCGCGATCTCAGAAGACCGATCCCCGGGAGATCGAGGTGCTTTATTCCAAGGCCAACAAAACGGCAGACGACCTCATCGAGCGGGCCGCCTACCGCTTCAAGGACTATGGAGAGGTTCTGGTCATCACCGACGACAACGCGGAGCGAGATACCGTGCAAGGCTTTGGCGCGCTGGCCTCCAGTTGCGCCACCTTCATTGCCCAGATCGAAGGTGAGATCAAACAAGCTCACCTCGATCTCAAGGCCCACAACCGCCGGGAACGGGATCGGTTCCAGCGCGATCGATCCCGATAGGTCGGGCCCGATCGGGAGTGTCCGTTCGCTGCGCGCTATGACGGGCAAGGCTATTCCTCGCCGGCAATCAGTTTAGCGATGACGCTCATGTCTTCCAGCGTGGTTGTGTCGCCCTTGATCTCTACGCCGCTGGCAATTTGCTTAAGCAGACGGCGCATGATCTTGCCTGAGCGCGTCTTCGGTAGCGCCTCGGCAAATCGCACCTCGTCGGGCTTGGCCACGGGGCCAATCTCCTTGCCGATGTGGTTGCGCAGTTCGTTCTTCAGTTCTGGCGAGGGCTTCTTGCCGGTCTTGAGCGTCACGAAGCAAACCAATGCCTGTCCCTTCAATTCGTCCGGACGGCCCACCACGGCGGCCTCGGCCACCGA
>JBEIRY010000057.1:0-11003 GCA_040375675.1 Thermoleophilales bacterium
CCAAAACCGTCACCCCTGCCGTCTGAGCCCACCCATGCGGGGCGTGGTCATCGACACCAACATCGTGCTCGACATGTGGGTGTTTGACGACCCGCGCTCACACCCCTTGAACCAAGCCTTGCAAAGCGGCGACGTGCACTGGTGGGCCAACGCCGAGATGCGCGAAGAGTTGCTGCGGGTGCTGGCCTACCCGCATTTGTTGGCCCGCCAGGCATTGCGCGGTATCAATGCCCTGGACGTGCTGGCGCAGTTTGACCAACACGCCCACAGCGTGCCCAGCGCCGAGCGAAAGTGATCCAACTCCGCGTTGATCTTGCGCATCAGTGCAATCTCTGGCTGGGTCAGGGTGCGATTGAGCGGACGGTCCACCGAGCTCTCCGCGCTGAAATCGAAGATTTCGAGCGGCAGACCTCCGGCGAGGATCATCTCCTCGATCAGATTCGCGCGGATCGTCTCGTATTGGAGAAAGGTCTCCGAGGTCACGCATGGCGAATCCGGCAGTTGGCGAGAGTACCTGTCGAGTATCGGCCGCGTTCCCCACAGCGTCATCCGGGTGGCCTGCACATAAGAGGAGAAGGTGCTGGTCTCTTTGAATCCCGCAGACACTTGCGCGTGAGCAGACCAGATGAACGGATAGACATCGCGCACGCAGTAGACGCTGCGGATGGTGCCTCCCTCGGCCTCGAGCAGGTCGATGATCGGAGCCCACTCCTCCACCTTCACATCCGAGAAGGCCTCGCAGGAGATGATCGAGCGCTCGCCGGGTGGCGCGAGGCGGTCGAGCTCCTCCAACGGATCGAATTCATCAGACAAACCCATCAGCCCAACGACGAGCGGCAACCCGTTACCCGAACCCAGCGCGGTCGGATCACCCTCCAGCGGATCGTGCAGGTAGTTCCAGCCGGCAGCCTTCAGCTCAGCCACGTTGCAGCGCAGCACCGCCTGGAGGGCGGAGGTGCCCGTCTTCGGTGAGCCCGGGTACAAGAGGATTTCGCGCTTGTCTGCCATCACCAACGAAGGTAACAACCTGGTGAACGAAGAAAGACCCCGCCTCCCACCTTGCGCGTGAGAGCGGGGCCTTTCGATCGTTGCGAGTGGGCCGAAGCCCGCTGGTCTTTTGCCTGGTGAGAGAGATTCCGCCTAGACGACTCAGGCAGATTGATCAGACCTGCACCGCCCGTGAGGAGAGGTGGGTTGCCACCTTGCGCTTTACGCGCTGCAGAGCGTTGTCGACCGTCTTGGCGTCGCACTCGACCTGCTCGCCGATCTCCTCGTAGGGGCGACCGTCGAGATAGAGCGCGAGCACGCGGCTTTCGAGATCGCTCAACACGCTGGTCAGACAACCGACCAAGCTGTCGAGTTCCTCGCTTGCGATCACCTGGATCGACGGGTCACGAACCTCCGGCCCGGGCAGCACATCCTCGAGGGTCATCTCGGTCTCGCCGCCGGCGGTGCTCTGGCTGAACGAGACGGAGTGGTTCAGGGGCATGTGCTTGTTGCGCGTGGCTGTCTTGACCGCGGTGATGATCTGCCGGGTTATGCAGAGCTCGGCAAAACCGCGAAACGACGCCTCGCGCTCGACCTTGTAATCACGGATCGCCTTGTAGAGACCCATCATTCCCTCGCTCATCAAGTCATCGGCATCGCCGCCGAGCAAGAAGTAAGACGAGGACTTGACACGTATGAACCTGCGATACCTGCGGACCAACTGGTCGTAGGCATCCTGGCGACCTTCCTTGGCCATCTTGACCAGCAGCTCGTCGTCTATGCCCGGCTGGGCACGGCGTCGAGCGGCCGCCTCGAGTTTGGCGATCGCTATTTCTTGGGTATTGGGGGAAGCAGATGCTGCCACGTACAACCTCCTTGGTTGTTGTGGCCCGCCCTTACCTCCCCTAGGTGGGCTCTCTCTCTGAGGGTGCTGTCAACGAGTCAAACCTCGACTCGGGGTTCACCCTTCTTGCTGCGCCAGTGTAGGGACGCATCAGCAACTGTCAAGCATCGTTCGTGATCGAATGAACGAACGCGTGCATTCGTACTTTGCAGGCCTTCCGCCGCAGACAGGCTCACCATTGCCGTGTGGCAGCGAGATCACGACCGAAAGGTGTGAAAAGCCGCAGGCGTCTCTGGAAGCGCACGGACGAATTCGGGTTCGGTCGGCTCGCCGCCCTGACCGACGGCATCTTCGCCGTTGCGATCACCTTGATCGCAGTGCAGTTGACCATCCAGAAGCCCGCCGACGATTCGGCGAGAGCGATGTTCGATGCGATCGGCGCCGAGGAGGGCGCGTGGATCGGGTTCATCGTGGCCTTCGTCGTGTTGGCCCGCTACTGGGTGGCAAACCATTCGCTGTTTGCGCGCCTGACTGCAATAGACCCCCACGTGATCAGGCTGCAGATGATCTATCTCTTCCTGATCGTGCTGCTGCCGTTCAGCACCAGGATCATCGGTGACTACGGCAACAACCCGGGGGCGGTGGTGGTGCTGGCGGTGATCCTTGCGCTGCTGTGTGTGATGGAGACGATCCTCTTCGGCTACGCGGCCAAGTCCGGGCTGCTCGACTACTCGCCCGACTCGACCGAGTTCCGCTGGGCGATGATCGCTTCGCTGATGCCCGTGTTCACCTTTCTGGTTACGATCCCGCTTGCTTGGGTCGATACGACCCTCGCGCTGATCAGTTGGATCCCGATCGGCCTCGCGCTCGACTATCTGATCCAGCGCATCGCCCCCGACGGATCGCTCGACTGGTCGAGAGATATGACCTGATGGCGACGAAATCCACCACACGCAGCCGCTCGTCTAGGAGCAAGAGCTCCAATCAGTCCAGCCGATTGATGAAGGGCCTGCTGCTGGTCGCTCTGGTCACCTTCGTCGCCGGATTGCTGTTCGGCTACGACCAGGGCGTGATCGCCGGTGCGCTTGCGGGAATCGGCAAGGACTTCGCAGTTGGCGACACCGCAAAGCAGATCATCACTTCCTGGGTCACCCTCGGGGCGCTCTTCTCAGCACTGGTTGCGGGCACGCTCGCAGACAAGTTCGGCCGAAAGCCGATGCTGATCACCGCCGGGATCTTGTTCAGCGCAGGTGCGCTGGTCCAGGGCTTTGCACCGGGCGTGCCTGTACTCACCGCGGGCCGCGTGATCACGGGCTTCGGGATCGGGTTTGCCTCCACCATCGCGCCCCTCTACGCCGCCGAGATGGCTCCGCAGCAGATTCGTGGCCGCATCGTCTCGACTTACCAGTTGGCGATAACGGTGGGGATCTTCCTCGCCTACCTCGTCTCCGACCTGCTCGAGCCCGGCCGCTGGCGCGAGATGTTCCTGGTCGGGATCGTCCCGGGAGTCATCCTGATCACAGGCGTCCTGTTTGCCCCCGAGTCGGCCCGGTGGCTGGCCAAGGTCGGGCGCAAAAGAGATGCAAAGAAGTCGCTGGCCAAGGTCACCCAGGCCGACGAGGTGAACAAGAACCTCGACGATCTCGAGCGCGAGCTCACACATGAGAAGGCCGAGGGGGAATCCACCTGGAGCGATGTCTTCAAGCCCAGCGTGCGAAAGGCGCTGATCGTGGGACTCGGTCTTTCGATCTTCCAGCAGGTGACGGGTATCAACGCGATCATCTACTACGCCAACACGATCTTCGAAAGCGCCGGCCTCACCAGCACCAAGGCCCAGACCACAGCGACCCTCTACTGCGTAGGGCTGACCAACGTGCTCGCCACCTTCGTCGCGGTCGCGTATGTGGATCGCTTCGGGCGCAAGCCGCTGCTCTTCCTAGGGTTGGTCGGGATGTTCGTCTCGCTCTGCGCGGTCGGACTGGGATTCGCCATCGAGTCGACCAAGGACACCGGCTCTGGCGCCTCGATCGTCGGCATCATCACGATGGTCGCGCTGGTGATCTTCATCGCATCTTTCGCCTTCTCGCTGGGGCCAGTGGTCTGGACGATCATCTCGGAGATATTCCCCAACCGCATCCGCGGCAGGGCCGTATCGCTTGCCACCGCAGCCAACTGGGGTGCGGCGTTTCTGGTGACCGAGTTCTTCTTGAGCATCGTCAACGCTATCGGCGAGGCGGCGACCTTCTTCATCCTCGCGAGCATGTGTGTGCTCGCCTATATCTTCATCTGGCGATACGTGCCCGAGACCAAGGGTCGCTCACTCGAAGAGATCCAAGCCCAGTGGGCCAAGGGCGGCAGCACCAAGAGCTGGGAGGAGTGAGCGCTCAGGCGCTTCGCTGGCGCTGAGCTTCGAAGAGGATCGCCGCGGCCGCGGTCGAGACGTTCAGCGATTCGACCTTGCCTTGTGTGGGGATCGAAACCAGCTCGTCGCAGGTGTCGGCCACTCTCTTGCGCAGCCCCTTGCCCTCTGATCCCATCACCACGACCGCGCGGCCCTTCCAGTCGACGTCGTAGATGGTTCTCTCGGCATCGCCCTCGGCGCCGTAGATCCAGGCCTCCTGCTTGCGGGCGAGCTCCAGCCAATCGGCGAGGTTGCCCACATGTGAGATCTCCAGGTGCTCGGTCGCACCTGCAGATGCCTTGACTACCGCGGGTGTGACCGTGGCGGCGCGGCGCTCGCAGATCACCACGCCCGATGCACCAGCGACCTCTGCCACGCGGCAAGCAGCACCGAGATTTTGAGGGTCCTGGATCTCGTCGAGTGCGAGGACGAGAGCGTTTTCGTGGCGCAGCAGTTGCGATGCGTCGGCGTAGCCGAAGGCGTCGACCTCGGCCACCACACCCTGATGCTCGGCCGATCCGCACATCCGCTCCAGCTCGGCGTCAGACGCGTCGTCGGAGGTGACGACTCGGTGGACCTTCCGCTTTCCGCGCTCGGCCTCGGCCACAGCGCGGCGCCCGTAGATGAACTCGCTGCTCATGACTGGGCGTCCGCTCGCGGCACCAGTCGCGCGCCGCCTGCCTCGTCGCGGACCTCCCAGCCCAGCTCGAGCAGTTGGTCGCGGATCTCGTCGGCGCGGTCGTAGTCGCCTGCCTCACGGGCAGCGTTGCGGTCGGCCAGGAGAGCAAGCGCTGCCGGGTCAGGCTCGGCTTCGGCGTGGGCGAGGGATTCGAGTCCGAAGAGCTCCAACAGATCCGCCACCGCCTCGCGGGCACCGATCAACTCGCGCTTGTTGGCATCGGTCACCAGATCGAAGATCGCAGCGAGGGCCTTGGGTGTGTTGAAGTCGTCGGAGAGAGCCTCGTAGACGGCTTCGCGGCACTCCGTTACCTCCGGCGCCTCCTCGCCCGATGCCGAGCGCTCCTCCTCGCTGGCACTCTCACCGCGCAGGAAGTTACGAAGCCGCTCGACGCGCGCACGCGATTCCTCCAGCGCCTCTGCAGAGAAGGCGAGCGGCTGGCGGTAGTGGCCCGAGACGAGGTATGCCACCACGGCCTCGGGGCCGTAGGTATCGAGGGCGTGTGCAAGATCGAAGATGTTCCCCTCGGACTTGGACATCTTCTGCTCGTCGGTCTGGACCATCCCGTTGTGCATCCAGATTCGCGCAAGCGGTGTGCCCTCAACGGGCGCGGCCGCCTCGGACTGGGCGATCTCGTTTTCGTGGTGGGGAAAGACGAGGTCCGACCCGCCGCCGTGGATCTCCAAGTCGAGCCCCAACTCGCTCTCGGCCATCGCCGAGCACTCGATATGCCAGCCCGGGCGGCCGGGGCCCCAGGGTGAGGGCCAGGCGGTGTCCTCGCCCTTCTTCTGGGCCTTCCAGAGCGCGAAGTCGAGTTGGTCTTCTTTCAGATCGTCTGATCCCGCCTCCTCGCCCTGATCCATCTGGTCGGGGTCACGGTTGGAGAGATCTCCGTAGCGGTCGAAGGAGCGCACCTTGAAGTAGACATCGCCGCCCGACTCGTAGGCGTGGCCGGACTCGATCAGCCGCTCGATCAACTCGATGATCTGGGGGATCGAGTCGGTGGCTCGCGGCTCGGAGTCGGGGCGACCGATACCGAGACGGTCGGTGACATGTATGTAGGCCTCGGACATCTGCGAGGCCCAGTCGGCCGAGGGCACGCCCTCCTCGGCCGCGGCGGCGTAGATCTTGTCGTTCACATCGGTGAGGTTGAAGACCACCCGCACCTCGTAGCCGAGCCTGCGCAGGAAGCGACCGAACAGCAGAAAGGTCACATACGGGCGGGCGTTGCCGATGTGGATCGGTCCGTAGGTGGTCGGGCCGCAGGCGTAGATGCCCACTTTGCCGGCCTCGCGCGGCTCGAGCGCCTTGCGCTCGCCGCTGAGGGTGTCGGTGATGGTGACGGTTCGCACGCTCTAGTAGGTGCGAAGCCGGCGCCCGGAGCCACCCTCGTCTTCGGGGTCTGTGCGCGGCGGGCGCTCCTCGGTGATCGCATCAGGCTCGTCGGCTCGATCGCCGAGGACCTTCTTGCGGGTGCGGGCGATCTTGCTCTCGACATCGCGCTCGGCCTTGCGCCGGGCAGCCTCGACCCGCTCGTCGGCCTCGCGCTGCAGACGCATCGCCTCCTGGGCAACCTCCATGTCGGCCTCTGCACGGGCGCGAGCCTCGCTCTCACGAGCCAGCGACTCACGCAACTCGGCGATCTCCTGGATCGAATCCTCGCGGCCCTTGTCCTCGGCGGCGCGCTCGCGGCGGATGGTCTCCTTCTCCATCCTCGCGACCTCCTCCTCGGCCTTCTGGGCGTCGTCCTTTGCCTCTTCTTGGGCCTGCGCAACCTTCTGGCTGCTTTCGTTGACGGTCAGCTGCATCTCGGTCGCTGCCGCGTCGGCATCGCGAAAGCGTTCCTTGGCAACCCGAAGCTCCTCTGCAGCCTTGGCACTCTCCTCGGCTGCCGCCTTCTCTGCCGCGGCGCGCTCCGCGGCTGCCTTTTCCTCGGCCTCGGCGAGCGCCTCGGTCACCCGCTCACGCGCCTCGGCCTTCAGCTGCTCCAGCTGGGCCTGAGCGGCCTCGCCGATCGCCTCGGCCGCCTTGTGGGCGTCATCTAGTTGCGAGGTGAGCTCGGCCACGCGGGCCTCCAGCGCCTTCTTGGTCTCTTCGTGATCTTTTCGCTCGAGCTCGAATCCGGCCTTGGCCTCGTCTGTGGCTCGAGCGGCCTCCCGCTCCAGATCACGAACTTTCTGAGCGTTCACCTCGGCCTCGGAGCGGGCGTCGTCGAGTTCCTGGGCGACCGACTTGGCCTTCTGCTCGGCCTCGTCGGCACGCTTCTTGGCCTCCTCGATCATGCGCGAAGATTCATCGCGAGCCTGTTCGGCGGCCTCGCGCGAGAGCTCTGCCTGCTGTTTGGCGTTGGCTTCGCTCTTGCGAAGCGCCTCGATCAGCTGGGTCGCCTTCTCGCGAAAACGCTCACTTGCCTGCTTTGCGGCATCCAACTCGGCACGGATCTGCTCCGTGGGATCTGCCTGGGGGTCGTTGTCTCTACCGAAGGCCATCAGATGTCGGCTACGCCTGTCTCTCCACCAGCGCCACCGCAGTGCAGGCTAAACCCTCGCCCCTACCGATCCACCCCATCCCCTCGTTGGTCGTCGCCTTCACGCTCACAGGCGCGCCCAGCGCAGCGGTGAGAGATTCCTCGATCGCCTCTCTGTGCTCGGCCAGGCGTGGCTGCTCGCCGATGACGGTCGCATCCACATTGACCGGCTTTCCATCCAGGATCTCGAGCGTGCGCCGCAGGAGATCCATCGAATCGGCGCCCGCCCACTCGGCAGAATCGGGCGGGAAGTGAGTACCTATGTCACCTTGGGCGCAGGCGCCGAGCAGAGCGTCGATCACCGCGTGAGTGAGAACATCGGCGTCGGAGTGACCGGCCAGACCCCGGTCGTGCGGGATCGTCACCCCGCCGAGGATCAGCGGACGCTCATCCGAGGCTTCGGCAAAGCGGTGGCTGTCGTAGCCGATCCCCACCCGGGCGTTCACGATTCGACCTCGCTCGTAGTGACTTCCCCAAGGGGTTGCATCGTCGCGGTGCGTCCGGAGAAGACGCAGATCTCGTTCACGCCGATCTCGTGCAGCAGCTCTATCGCGTCTGCGTAGCGAAAGCCGACCTGCTCGGGAAGGTGAGCGTCGGAGGAGAGGCAGAACTTCGCGCCGGCCTCGGCCAGCATCGCCGCCAGCGACGGGGCCGGGTAGATCTCTCCCACCGGTTTGCGCAGGCCGGCGGTGGACATCTCTACCGCTATGCCCGTCTCGACCACAGCCTCGACCAGCGGCTCGTAGTAGTGGCGCAGGTCGCGATCGGGCACCGGACGATCGGCTCCCCAGACCTTGACCAGATCGGGGTGGGCGAGGATGTCGAACAGACCTGAACGAGCCGCCTCGGCAACTGATTCGAAGTAGCGGCCCCAGACGACCTCGGGATCGCCGTGGGTCCCCCAGACGTCGTAGTCGGCGTCGTCGAAGGCATCGCTGCCGAGAAAGTGAACGGAGCCGACCACGTAGTCGAAAGGTCGCCCCTCGAGCAGGTTGGCCATCTTGTCCTCGGTTCCGGGCACGAAGTCGGCCTCTATGCCGGCGCGCAGATCGTTTGCCCGGAGGAACTCACAGTAGGCGTCGAGATCGTCGTGGGCGTTCAAGCGCCAGAACGGGTGATCCCAGACATCGAGCGCCTGGGTAAAGCGGTGAACGTGCTCAGATACACCCAACTCCTCGATACCCACTGCCGTTGCGGCTTCGCGGTAGGCGGCCACGTTCTCAGGCGTGAAGTAGCGCTCCCAGGTAGTGCCGTCCTCGTCGGGGCGCAGGTGCAGGTGGTAATCGGTGAGCACACGGGTAGGCTAGTCCCGTGGTTCATCTCAGGGTGGTAGCCCCGTCGCAGAAGTCCAAACGCGTGCTCGATCTGCTCGAGGCAGACGACGCTGTGACCAACATCGTCTATCTGCCGGGCGCCGCCAGGCAGCCCGAGGGTGACCTGATCCTCTGTGACGTGGCTCGCGAAGATGCCAGCATCGTGCTCGGTGACCTGAAGGATCTCGGGGTAGACCGCGACGGATCGATCGCGATGGAGGCGGTAGATGTAGAGATCTCAGACGCAGGCGACAAGGCGGAACAAGCTGCCGAGGGGATGCCCGGCGACGCGGTGATCTGGGAGCAGGTTGCATCGCGCACCACCGATAACACCGAGCTGAACTGGAATTTCATCACGCTGATCGTGATGGCCGGGCTGATCGCGGCCTGCGGGATCATCCTCGACTCGACGATCCTGATCATCGGAGCGATGGTGGTGGGCCCCGAGTTCGGGCCGATAGCGGGTTTCTGCGTGGCGCTGATCGCCAAACGCAAGGATGTGGCAATCCGCTCGGCCAAGGCGCTTCTGGTGGGGTTCCCCGCAGCGATCACGGCGGCCTTCCTGTTTGCGCTCTTCACCAACCTGATCAACATCGGCCCCGGCGATCCAACCGCCGGAAACCATCCGTTCACCCAGTTCATCTCGCGACCGAACGAGTTCTCGGTGATCATCGCGGTCTTCGCTGGCGTGGCGGGGATCCTCTCGCTGACCTCTGCCAAGTCGGGTGCCCTGGTGGGAGTCCTGATCTCGGTCACCACCATCCCCTCGGCCGCAAATATCGGGGTGGCAGCGGCCTATGCCGACTGGACCGAGTGGCGCGGAGCGATGGCGCAGCTGGCGCTGAACCTGATCGGCATCGTCGCGGCCGGAACCGTCACCCTGCTGATCCAGCGGGCGATTTTCCGCCGCCGGCAGGCCAGGCACATGGCGGGTCCGAGCCGCTCGGCCGCGGGGCTTCCACCAGACATACCGTCCTGAACCGAACCGTCCGAGGACCCCTGGCTCGACCTGCCAACGAGTAGGATCCAGCCAATGCTTCGCGACTCCGCCATCTCACTCGCCGCCTTCATCGCCGCCACGCTGATCGCACTCGCTGCCGGCGCAACCAACCTGGGTACCGCACTGGGGATAGGCCAGGTCGTGTTCATCGCCACCGTGGCCATCCTGCTCGGGTATGTACCTCGCTCGGAGCGTATACAGCCCGAGCGCCAGATCGGCAACTAGGCGCTGGGAGTCAATGCTTAGTGTCGCGCCTGCAGCAAGGTCGCTGCCCGCCCGAGATCAGCGGGTGTGGTGACCTTGAAGTTCTGCTGATCTGACTCGACCGTGGCCACGCTGCCCCCCGTTGCCTCGACCAGCATCGCCTCGTCTGTCGCCTCACTCGCGGCCGCGGACTCGATCGCCTCGCGCAGCGCCGCCGAACGAAAGACCTGGGGAGTCTCGGCTGCACGGAGAGTCGAGCGATCTATCGTGCCGGCTACCAGGCCGTCGTCGGTCACCTGCTTGACCGTGTCGTGGATTTCCGAGGCAGCGATTGCGCCAGCCAACGAGTCGTCTGAGGCCACCCTCTCGATTACCTGATCAAAGAGGGCAGGTGTGACCAGGGGACGGGCTGCGTCGTGGATCACCACCAGATCCGTTTCGCAGAGAGCCAGTGCGTTCGCGACCGACTCGGTTCGGGTGGCGCCGCCATCGACCACCTCCACCCCATCGCCCGCGATGCCATCGGCCCCGCCGAAGCCGGGGGGCACGGCAACGATCACCCGCCCAACCAGTTCTGAGCCTGTGAGCGCATCTAGAGACCACTCGAGCATCGGCCTTCCTGCAAGCTCGACGAAGGCCTTCGGCTCGCCGGCTCCGAGACGCTCCCCAGAGCCGGCGGCCGCGAGAATGGCGCTTGCCTCAGGCAGCTGCTGCTTCTGCTTCCTGCATCGCGCCGAAGCTCTTCTCGAGCAGACCGTCGAGGTAGGCTTCAGCACCTTCTTCGTCGGTATCGAGCGCGTACATGAACTCCGATGCCATGACCTGCTTGGCGCGGGTGTACATCTGCTTCTCGCCGGTGGAGAGACCCTTCTCCATCTCGCGAAGAGCGAGGTTGCGTACGACCTCTGCCAACTCGAAGACATCACCGGTCTTGATCTTCTCCCGGTTGTGCTTGAAGCGACGGTTCCAGTTCTTCGGCATGTCCGAGACCGGATCGGTCAACACTGCGACCACCTTCTTCATCTCCTTCTCGTCGCAGACACGGCGA
>JBEIRY010000022.1:0-23147 GCA_040375675.1 Thermoleophilales bacterium
CCGAGTATCTCGCCCTGGAGGGTCTGGTTCAGTTTCTCGACACCCTCAAACTGATCCAGCGCGAACTCAACCCATCCCTCGAGCTCGCCGGAATCCTCATCACCATGGCCGATGACCGTACTCGCCTGTCCCAAGATGTCGAGCGTGAGCTCCGCGAGAACCTGCCAGCCCGTGTATTCAAGACGGTGATCCCACGGAGCATTCGGGTAGCCGAAGCGCCGAGTTACGGAGCGCCGGTTACTCAGCATGCGCCGGAGTCATCGGGTTCGAGGGCCTATACGGATCTCGCCGAGGAAGTGACCTCGCTTGGCTGATCGCAAACGAGGCATGGGTAAAGGTCTTGCGGCGATCCTCCCTGACGCGGCTGTTGGCGGGCCGGAGCTGCGCGAAGTGCCGGTG
Source organism: Thermoleophilales bacterium (assembly GCA_040375675.1). GTDB lineage: Bacteria > Actinomycetota > Thermoleophilia > Solirubrobacterales > 70-9 > CAIUSP01. The sequence goes on from JBEIRY010000022.1 coordinate 400, forward strand.
GGTTCTATCGAACCCAACCCGGACCAGCCCAGGACTGTTTTCGAGCCCGACGCTCTGGCCGCCCTCTCGGACTCGATTGCCTCCGCCGGGCTTCTGCAGCCTTTGATCGTGCGCCCACTCGACGACGGGAGATTTCAGTTGGTTGCAGGCGAGCGCCGTTGGCGTGCGTCACAGAAGGCGGGGTTGGATCTCGTGCCCGTAGTGGTGCGTTCCTCGCCAGAGGATGAGCGTCTCCAGTCGGCCCTGATCGAGAATGTCGTTCGCGAGGACCTCAATCCTGTCGACGAAGCACGAGCCTGCGCTGCTTTGGTCGACGACCTCGGGATCTCCAAAGAGGACCTCGCCAAGCGACTCGGCCGGTCGAGGGCCGGCATCTCGAATCTGATCCGTCTGCTCGACCTGCCCGATGGGGTGCTGGAACTCCTCGTTGACGGCAGATTGAGCGAGGGACACGGTCGAGCCCTGCTGATGGCACCCGATCAAACGGTTCGCCTGCGGCTAGGCCGTAAAGCCGCCAAGGAGGGTTGGTCGGTCAGAGAAACCGAGCGTCACGCGAAGCCCGCTACGGCGAAATCCGGGAAGAAGGCCTCGAGTGGACGCATTTCCGCTGAGGAACGTGTCGCACTCACCGAGGCAGGCGAAGGCCTCGAAGAGGCCATCGGACACGAGGTGAGGGTCAAGCGGTCGGGTAGTGGGTTCACCGCTGAGCTTCAATTCGATGACCTCACTGAGGTCGCGAAGCTCGCCAAACGGCTTCGCAAACGCTAGGAGCTCGCTTATGAAGTCGATATCGCTACGTCCGATATCGACGAAGGCGGCGTACGTTCGCCACCCACTACCCTCATTCGAGTGACCACTGCGTCCGTGCCAAGAGCCGAAGGGCTTTCTATGCCGGCTGAATTGTCGTTACACGAACGAACCTTGATGGCATGGCCCTGCGGTCGGTGGGACGAGTTCGGACTGCTGGAGGAAGCCTTCGTCAACTACGCAGCGGTAGCCAATGCAATCGCCGCGTTCGAGCCGGTGACGATGCTCGCCGATCCGCCCTTTGCCGCTGAAGCGCGATCTCGCTGTTCCGAAGAGATCGAGGTAGTCGAGATTCCGCTCGATGATGCATGGCTACGCGACTCCGGTCCTATCTTCGTCACGGGCGAGGATGGCCGCCGCATTGGGATCGACTTCGGCTTCAACGCCTGGGGTGAGAAGTTCCCGAGCTGGGAGGCTGACGATGCAGTCGCTGGCGCAGTCTGCGAGCTGCTGGGCATCGAGTCGCGGAGAGCGCCGATCGTGCTCGAAGGCGGCTCGCTAACGGTCGATGGCCTCGGAACTCTGGTCACCACCGAGCAGTGTCTGCTTCACCCCAAACGCAATCCTGATCTGGAACGACATGGCATCGAGGCCGCCCTTGGCGACTGGCTGGGCGTTACCACCGTGATCTGGCTTGGCAATGGACTGATAGAGGATCTGGATACCGATGGTCACGTGGACAATCTCTGCGCTTTTGCCGGTCCGGGCAAGGTGGTCTGTCAGACCGCTCCGGATCCAGCAGATCCCAACCACGGTCACCTCACCGAAAACCTCGAGCGCCTCACCGATGCAACCGATTCACGTGGCAAGCCGTTGGAGGTGATCGAGATGCCCTTCCTTCCCCGCGTCGAGCACGAGGGCAGGACGGTGGCAATCCCGTATACGAACTTCTATCTCGCAAACGGCGCGGTGATAGTGCCGATCCCGGATGGGGGAGATCCAACCGAGGCTGATGCCTTGGCTTTGATCGCCGAGGCCTATCCCGACCGCGATGTCGTCGGTGTTCCATCGACCACGCTCGCGCGAGGCGGCGGTGGGATCCACTGCATAACTCAACAGATTCCGGCACTTGCCGAGGAAGGCGCAGATGACTGACTACCGGCTGATCACTGAAACCGGTTCTTCGGTCGACTCGCCCGCGCGGACCCGCGCATCCGATCGTGACCCCTTTCGGATCGCCGCGGTACAGCAGCGCTGGCACCCGGATCCAGACGAGCACATCGAGTCATTGGCCGAAGGGATCAGGCTTGCCGCGGGGGAGGGAGCTCAGCTCGTCTGTCTTCAGGAACTCACGCTATCGCGCTATTTCGCAACCTCAGAGGACGGGCTCGAGGCTGCGTTGGAGATGGCCGAGTCGATACCCGACGGTCCAACCTGTGAGTTCGCAAAACGCATGGCCGCCGAGACAGGCGCTTTCGTTCACGCATCTCTTTACGAGGCAGCCCCGGGCGGAGATGACGATCGGGGATACAACACGGCCGTTTGTTTCTCTCCCGAAGGTGAATTGATAGCCCGCACCAGGAAGCTGCACATACCCGTCACCGCCGGCTATTACGAGGATCGCTACTTCCGCCCAGGCGATACCGGCTACCCGGTGATCAGCCTGGGCCAGGCCCATGTCGGCTTTCCGACCTGCTGGGACCAGTGGTTTCCCGAGCTTGCACGCGCTTACTCTCTGGCGGGTGCCGAGGTGATCGTCTATCCGACGGCGATCGGGTCTGAGCCGGATCATCCGGATTTCGATACCGAGCCGCTCTGGGAGCGGGTGATAACTGCCAACGGAATCGCCAACGGCACCTTCATGGTTGCGATCAACCGGATCGGCCAGGAGGGCCCGCTCGACTTCTACGGTTCGTCTTTCATCTCGGACCCCTACGGCCGGGTTTTGGCGCAGGCACCGCGTGACGAGGCCGCGGTGCTGGTCTGTGATCTGGATCTCGATCAGCGCCGCGACTGGCTCGAACTCTTTCCCTTTCTGGACACTCGTCGCCCGGATACCTACGGCCCGCTTCAGCAGCCCCCCGCCTAGCGGTAAACTGCTCGCCCGCACGCTTCAGGTAGCCGATCAGGCTCCAGAGCATGAAAAAACGAGGGCGATTAGCTCAGTTGGTTAGAGCGCGTCTCTGATAAGGACGAGGTCCCTGGTTCGAATCCAGGATCGCCCACTCTATGTATGAGTTCGAGGCCAAGGTGAAACCGTGCAGCTAATGAGCATCTACGGAGTCAGTTTCGACATGGTCGGCAAGCAGCCGATCGTCTTGCTGAAGACCGAGGAGGGAAACAAGTTCCTGCCGATCTGGATTGGCCACCCCGAGGCCGCTGCAATCCTGATGAAGCTTCAAGGGCAGGAGACCCCGCGCCCGATGACTCATGACCTATTCGTCGATCTCGTCGGTCAGGTGGGAGCTCAGTGTGAGTCGGTCACGGTCACCGAGCTCAAGGACAACACCTTCTATGCACAGATCAATCTTCTGGTCAACGGCGAAACGGTCGAGATAGATTCGCGACCCTCAGATGCGCTCGCTTTGGCGGTACGCACCGACGCACCGATCTACGCCGCCGATGATGTGATCGAGGAGTCGGCGATCGAGTTCGAGCACGAAGTAGAGGACACCGAGGAGGTGGTCGAGAAGTTCAAGGACTTCCTCGACAATGTTTCGCCGGAGGATTTCGCAGGAGGCGAGGACTAGGCCCAACCGCCGGTCGCTAGCCTGCTTTCCACTCGTGGATCTCTTCAACTCGATCTGTCAGGCGCTTGGGTTCGGATTGGCCGTGGGCATCTTCTGCGGGGTAGTCCTTCCGGTTCGGATTCGCCTGCCGTTTGCCGCTGCAGTCGGTACTGCCGTTGCCGGCATCTGGCTCAGATCCGAGAGTGTGACCTTCTGGCCGATGTTGCCGATCGGCTTGCTAGCGATGTTTGCGGCGGGCGTGGTCGGTGATGTCTTTGCAGGTGCCTCGAGGCGGGAGTCTCTGCACTCGGTCCAGCCTGACCAGAGAGGGCGATCCACAACGCTGGTTGCAACCGGGGTCGCCCTGGCCATCTTGGTGGCTGCGCTCGGCTACCTAGTTCCACCAACTTCGATTGTCTGGGTGGCGGCGATACTCCTGCTCTTCTTGCGCAGGCGACGTACGAAACCCGAAAAGCACGAGGGCCTGCGGATACTTCGCTAGTGGCTACTCCGCCAAAGCTCATCCTGACCGTTGTCGATGCGATGCATCCGGACCTCCTCGTTGAGGCTGCCTCCGCGGGTGCGGCACCAGCCTTCGCTCAGTTGCTGGAGAGAGGTCAACTAGTCGAGGACTGTGTGTCGAGCTTTCCCTCGGTCACCCCGGTTGCATCCTCTGAGATCCTGACCGGCCTCGGGCCAGGTGGGCATTGGGTGATGGGGATGAACTGGTTCCATCGAGTTGAACGACGCTATATCGAGTACGGCTCATCGTTCGAGGCAACGCGCATCTTCGGTCTGTTCAGGGCGATGTACGACCTCGTCTACAACATGAACCTAGACCACCTTTCCTGGGAGGCACCGACGCTTTTCGAATCGCTCGGTGCGGCTGGAGTGCGGACGGCCACCACTCCCTTTCTGATCTACAGGGGTACGCGCCGGCATGAGCTCTCTCTGGAGGGGCTTGCTCGCCGCGCCGCAGAGGCGATCAGTTTTCGTCACGCGGTTTGGGGTCCCGATGAATTCTTCTACGGCGATCTCTACGCAAGCCGACCCACCGAGTGTGGCTCAGCACTAACTCGCCCCGGTGATCGCGATGAGTACGCCGCGTGCGCGTCTGCCGAGCTGATCGAAGCGGACGCGTTCGACTTTCTTCTGCTCAGCCTGCCCGACAATGATTTCCACTCCCACCGACAGGGTCCGGCAGGTCAGATCCAGTCGATCGCTCGCGCCGATCGCTGCTTTCAGCGACTGATCGACGCCGCAGGTGGGATCGATCAATTCCTCGAGAGGTATGCAGTGATCCTTACCTCTGATCATGCCCAGGTACCGGTCGATCATTCGCTCCCCTTGATCGAGACGCTCTCCCGGGAGTGGTCGGTCCTCCAGCCGAATTCCGAGGATCCGGAGTCAGCCGAGATCGCCGTCAGTCCGACCTCCCGCGCCGCAGCCGTTTATCTCTTGCACGCAGATCCCACCCACGCTCGCACCCACGCTCGTCTTCGTGGGCGAGTTACCGACACCGAGGGAGTCGACTTGATCACCTGGCTGGCCGACTCATCGGGAAATCCGGTTGTCAGGGACGCAATCGGGTTCCCCGACGCTGCTTTCGAGGCCGTGGTCGAACGCAATGGCCGGGAGCTTCGCTTCTCTCCGGGAGGCGAGGTGTCAGATCGACGCGGCGCTGTATGGACGGTTCGCGGGGATTCCTCGACGCTCGACGCCGAACTCACCGATACGAGTTTCGACAGCTACGAATACCCCGACGCGTTGTCTCGGATCTGGTCGGCGCTCACTTCTCCTCACGCAGGCGACATTCTGGTCTCCGCGGCGTCAGGCTATGAGTTCGTGGACTGGGGTGGAGTCACACATGTAGGCGGGGGCAGTCACGGTGGCCTTGCGCGTGAGGAGTCGCTTTCGCCGCTCGTATTCGTTGGTTGCGGACCGTCCGATATCTCTTCACATCCTCAGTGGTCGCTCAGGGATATCGCCCCGGTGGTGCTTGGTCATTTCGGTGTTCCACTTGCCGCTCCGTCTCCAAGCTTGATCGGCGCTAAGTCGTGACCCCCGGCAAGACGGCACGTCGAATCGGACAGGGCACCAGAAAGCCGGAGAACTGGGCTCAACTCGTGAGGTTTGCGGTTGTCGGAGCTTCGGGTTACGTGATCAATCTGGCGGTCTTCTGGCTTGCAACTGAGAAGGCCGATATGCACCATGTGCTCGCTGCAGTGATTGCTTTCGTCGTGGCGGTGACCAACAACTTCTTGTGGAACAGGCACTGGACCTTTCGGGCCGCCGACGGCCATGCAGGCTTCCAGGCAGCGCGGTTTTTCACGGTGAGTCTGATCTCACTCGGCGTGAACATCGTGATCCTGCAGGCGCTGATCGCTCTTGGCCTACCCGAGATAGGCGCACAGGCGATCGCAGTTGCCGTTGCTACACCGGTGAATTTCGTCGGCAACAAGCTTTGGACCTTCGACGACCGGTGACCGGCTGGTGTCGTCGCCTGTCGCTGGCGCTGGTGGCGGCACTCGTAGTTTCGGTATTCGCGTTGTCCGCCTCCCCCGCTCACGCGACGATCGAGCCCGCCCCAACGACTGAGCAGCAGGCATTAGAGGCAGCGAAGAGCTCAGGGGTGGGGCGCAGAACGATCGAGGCGTACCCGAAGTCGACGGTGAGCGCCTCGCGCAAAGAGGCTGGCGCGGACTGGGAGGTCAGATTTTTCGTTGGCGATCGCGTAGAGGCCCTCGTGATCGTCAATCCGGTCGGAGCGACTGTCCGGGAGGAGTGGACAGGGGATCAAGTGGCCTGGACCATGGCGCGTGGCTACCCCGGCGCCTTTGGACGAACGCTCAATGCGCCCTGGGTCTGGATACCACTTTGTCTGATCTTCTTCTGCGGCCTCTTCGACTGGCGACGCCCGTTCAGAGTGGCCCACCTCGACCTGCTCGCTCTGACCGCCGGATTGGGACTTTCCCATTACTTCTTCAATCTGGGAGAGATAGGTATCTCGGTTCCACTCGTTTATCCGGTGTTGGTTTGGCTGCTTGCACGCATGATCTGGCTTGGGATGAACCGGGGTGGCAGAAATCCCGACGGCGGCCTGAGTCCTTCGATTCCAGTCGGGGTTCTTGCGATCGTCGCGCTGTTTCTGATCGGGGTGAGGATCGCGTTCAACATGGCCGATTCGAATGTGATCGATGTCGGCTACGCAGGAGTGATCGGCGGCGACTTGATCTCGACCGGCAGGACTCTGTACGGCAATTTCCCGGTGGATATCGCAAACGGTGACACCTACGGACCGCTTTCCTACTTCGCCTACGTCCCCTTCGAGTTGGTCTTTCCCTGGCACGGGTCCTGGGATGACCTCCCTGCTGCTCATGCGGCTGCGATCTTTTTCGACCTCGCGACCATGGCGGCGCTGTTCTTGCTCGGACGACGGCTTGCTGCCGGAAACGAGGGCACGCGACTTGGCGCATTGTTCGTGTTCGCCTGGGCTGCGTGTCCCTATACGGCTTTTGCGCTCGAGTCGAATACCAATGATTCTCTGGTAGCGCTTACGGTGGTTGCGGTCTTGCTCGGGGCCACCTCGCCACCGATCAGGGGAGTTCTGGTTGCGCTTGCCTGCGCCACCAAGTTGGCCCCGCTGGCCCTAGTTCCGCTTTTCGCTTCAGGCCCGCGACCCGGCCATCCAGAAAAGAGCAGCGCCGAGCGGGGTTCGCTCTGGACCCGGGTCAAGCGATTCTTCTATCCGCTGGATCGCAGCGAGTTATTGACCTACTCAGCGGGGTTCGTCGTTGGCTTGCTGGTCGTATCGGCTGAGGCGTTGTACGACCCGGGTCCTGTCGCGGTTTTCGAGCGCACGATCGGCAACCAGATCGGTCGTGAATCACCGTTCAGTATCTGGGGGCAGGTGCCGGCACTAGAGCCGCTCCAGATGCTCACCATGGCAGCCGTTGTGCTCTTTGCGCTCATGGTCGCCATTCGCCCTCGCTTTCGCGACACGGTGGTACTCGCAGCGCTTGCTGCTGCGGTGCTGATCGGAGTCGAAATCACCTTCGACCACTGGTTCTACCTCTATCTGCCGTGGTTTCTCGGCCCACTGTTCGTCGCTCTGCTTGCCAGAGAGCGACTCCACGACAAGGCTTCGGCCGGCTAGTTGGCTGGCACGAGAATCTGCTCGATACCTGTCGAGAGCCCGTTGTCTTTGATCTCGATCAGGCAGCCCATAACCCAGACATCCTCCGTCGCTGTTTCGAAGCGAACCGGCAAACCGGTCCGCAGCGATTCGAGAGCACCTGCCCGCTTCACTCCGAGCACCCCGTCTCTGGAGCCGGTCATCCCTACATCGGTGATGTGCGCGGTTCCACCAGGGAGAACCCGTGCGTCAGAGGTTGGAACATGGGTATGAGTCCCGCATACGGCAGCGACTCTTCCATCGAGGTGCCACCCCATCGCGACCTTCTCGCTGGTTACCTCTGCATGAAAATCCACGAAGATCGCATCTGCCCTGCCATCGAGTTCTTTCAGCAGTTCATCGATTGCCGCAAACGGATTCCTCTCGACCTGGAGCTGTACAGCGCCACTCAGGTTCACGATCGCCACGCGCATTCCGCCAGCTTCGACGACGGTCCAACCTCTGCCAGGAGACTCGGGCGAGTGGTTGAGCGGTCTGATCACCCGCTCGTCTGAGTTGAGGAAACCAAAGGCTTCTTTTTGGCGGTAGGCGTGATTGCCGAGGGTGATCACCTGGGCTCCAGCAGCGAAGATCTCTTCGGCTGTTTCCTCGGTGATACCTACTCCACCGGCAGCGTTTTCACCGTTGACGACCACGAGATCAGGCTTGTGGAGTTCCCTGAGAGTGGGCATCACGGCAGCGAGACCCTCGCGACCGGCGCTTCCAACGACGTCTCCTATGAACAACAAGCGCATCGGCTCAGGCTAGAGGGCCACCGTGAGCGCAGCCGCACGCTCACGGCCGAAAACTCCGCGCCCTAGAATCCAGACAATGGCTTTTCCCGCAACAAGACTTCGGCGACTTCGCAGAACCGGGCAGCTCCGCGAACTCGTGGCCGAGACCGAGCTTTCGCCCTCCCACCTGATCCAGCCGATGTTCGTTACGGCTGGCGAAGGTGTGCGTGAGCAGGTCGACTCGATGCCAGGTGTGGAGCGCCTCTCCATCTCGGAGATGGTGGCTGAGGCCACAACGGTCGCAGCGGCAGGGGTACGAGCAGTCCTTCTGTTCGGTATTCCCTCTTCCAAGGATGAGGTCGCAAGCGAGGCGTACGACGACGAGGGGATAGTGCAGATGGCAGTCAGGGCGTTGAAGGAAGCCCATCCCGAAATCACCGTCATCACCGACGTTTGCCTTTGTGAGTACACCTCGCACGGCCACTGCGGCGTGCTCCAGGGAGACGAGGTCGATAACGATTTGACCATCGAGCTGCTCGCCAAAACCGCTATTTCGCACGCCGACGCTGGAGCCGACGCGATCGCACCCAGCGACATGATGGACGGGCGCGTCGGTGCGATCCGTACCCAGCTCGATGAGTCAGGGCACCAGGGCCTGCCGATCATCTCCTATGCGGCCAAATACGCATCTTCTTTCTATGGACCGTTCCGTGACGCCGCAGACTGTGCACCTGCCACCGGCGATCGCCGCGGGTACCAGATGGATCCGGCGAACGCTCTCGAGGCAGTTCGCGAGGCTGAGCTCGACCTGGAAGAAGGAGCAGATGTAGTGATGGTCAAGCCGGCGATGCCGTACCTGGATGTCGTTTCGCTGGTCAAGGAGGCGACTGGAGCTCCGGTTGCTGCCTATCAGGTGTCGGGGGAGTACTCGATGATCAAGGCAGCTGCTGCAAATGGATGGCTCGATGAACGATCTGCTGTACTCGAGTCCTTGCTCGCCATTCGCAGAGCTGGAGCAGACGCGATCATCACCTACTACGCAACCGCCGCCGCTCTTTGGCTGGCAGAGGAGGCATCCGCACGATGAACACACCGTCATCAGGAGCAACCCCGAAGGTCCGAGAGCGCAAGGACGGCGCAGCTGTTCCGCTGGACGACAACGACCGCAAGTTGATGAATCTTCTGCAGTCGAGTTTTCCCCTCATCGCTGAACCCTTTACCGCCGTGGCCGAGGAGGCAGGGCTCGAACTCGATGATGTACTCGCCCGTACCCGCCGCCTGCTCGACGAGCGGATCATCCGCGAGTTGACCCCCATTTTCGATACTCGCGCGTTGGGGTATGAGTCGATGCTGGTTGCAGCCAAGGTCGACGCAGACAATCCGCACCGCGCAGCAAAGATCATCAATGCCCATCCGGGTGTTTCTCACAACTACCTGCGTGACCACGAGTTCAACCTCTGGTTCACCATCGCAACGCCTCCGGATTCAAAGCTCGGTCTCGACGGGACCGTTGCAAAGCTCCAAGAGTTGACCGGAGCCGAGTCGATTCGGCAACTCCCGACCCTGACCCTGTTCAAGATCAACATGAATCTGGAGATGGAGAAGGGAACCGATGCTCTTGCCTCGTCGGCAGGGGAGGCGGTTGCCCCACGCGAGTTGGAGCCGGTTGACTACGACGAGACCGATATCAACGTGATCCGAGCAATCCAAGGCCAGATGGAGCCCACAGAGCGGCCTTTCGATGCACCCGCCGAACGGGCGGGGATGGACGTGGATTCCTATCTCGAGCATCTCGAGGGAATGCAGGAGCGAGGCATATTGCGCCGGGTCGCTGCGATTCTTTTCCACCGCCGCGCAGGTTTTTCGGCCAACGGAATGGGCGTCTGGCGTGTTCCTGAAGACCGGATCCGAGAGGTTGGAGTGCAGATGGCCTCGGTTCGCGGAATTTCACACTGCTATCAGCGACCGACCTATGAGGATTGGCCCTACAGCGTCTTCACCATGGCCCACGGTCGTTCGAAGGAGGAGTGCGATGCGATTCTCGACTCGATCGCCGACGACCACGACCTTCACGACGAGGATCGCGCGGTGCTCTATTCCTCGACCGAGTTCAAAAAGATCAGGCTGCGCTATTTCACCGATGACTACGCGGCTTGGGAGGCCGAGAACTCCTGAACTGGAAGGGTTCCGAGGAGCTGTATCGGGAGGCACTCGAGGTCCTGCCGGGCGGGGTCAACTCGCCGGTCAGGGCAATGCGCTCGATCGATCGCGACCCGATATTCATCGAGAGAGGGGAGGGTCCGTATCTATTCGACGTAGATGGCAATCGCTACGTCGACTGGGTTTGCTCCTGGGGCCCGTTGATTGCAGGCCACGCCGAGCCTTCGATTCTCGCCTCGGTTACCGCTGCCGCTGAGCGCGGGACTACTTACGGCGCGCCAACTGCGGGTGAGGTCGAACTCGCCCGTGAGGTGGCCGCTCGCTTTCCGTCGGTGGAGATGATCCGTATGACTTCTTCGGGAACCGAGGCGGCTATGGGTGCGATTCGTCTGGCTCGCGCAGCAACCGGTCGTGATGCCCTGGTCAAGTTCGCTGGTGCGTATCACGGCCATAACGACGGCCTGTTGGTTTCAGCCGGCTCAGGTATGGCCACCGCTGGTAAACCCTCGAGCCCTGGCGTGCCAGCTGCGGTAGCCGAGCAGACCGCGGTAGTCCCCTGGAATGACGACGAGGCCGTCGAGGCCGCGCTTGCCGCTCGGCCGGTCGCGGCCCTTCTGGTCGAGCCGATACCGGCAAACATGGGATTGGTGCCTCCAGCCGAGGGTTTCTTGCAGCGCCTCAGAGATCTCGCTGATCAGTACGGAGCGCTGCTGGTGTTCGACGAGGTGATCTCCGGTTTTCGTGTGGCCCGCGGTGGGGCCCAGGAGCTGTTGGGGGTTTCTCCCGATGTAACCGCGTTCGGAAAGGTGATCGGTGGAGGCCTTCCCGCTGCAGCCTTTGGCGCCAGCAGAGAGTTGATGAATCACCTCGCTCCGGCCGGAGACGTCTATCAAGCCGGAACACTTTCGGGTAATCCGTTGGCGGTTGCCGCGGGTCTCGCAACGATGCGCCTGCTCGACGATTCCGCCTACGCACAGCTTGCACGAACGACCGATGCTCTTGCCGATGGTCTGCGACGTGCCGCTGGTGACCACCCGGTTCAGGTGGTTTCGGTTCCCGGCCTGGTGACTCCGTTTTTCACCGACCAACCGGTCACTGACTTCGAGGGGGCCAACGCTTGCGATATGGCTGCCTACTCGCGCTTCTGCCGTGAGCTTCTGGGACGCGGCGTCTATCCCCCCGCCTCGCAATACGAGGCATGGTTTCCCTCGTTGGCCCATGACGAAGAGAGCATCGCGACCACGGTCGAAGCCGCTGCCGAATCCTTCGACGCCGTTTTTGCCGCCAACTGATCCAAGTGGCGGATCCGAAGTCTTCAAAAGGTTTTCAACCGCTTCTGTTCTTACGCGGAGAACTCGAGCCGGAAGAAGGCCTCAGCCATGCTCTGGTTTCTTCCGGCGCGGATGTCGAGACATCTTTGTTCGGGAGTTTCGTAGCCGCTGGACCACGCGCGACCGAGCCGGAGGCTTACGCGGTCCTCGTCGAGGCGATACGCGAGGGATATCTGCTGCATTACGCCGAACCGCGACTGTTCATTTCAGAGCTAGACCGCGACCTCGCGCTGCTCGCTGGCGATTTCCTATACGCCCTCGGACTCGAGCGTCTTTCCGGCCTGGGCGATACCGAGTCGGTTACCCAGTTGGCAGATCTGATCTCGCTTCAGGGCGTTATTCACGCCGACGGCACCGTCGAGGGGTCAGGGTTGGACCTGCTCGACCGCTCCCTCTGGCTTGCGACAAGCGTTGCTGTGGCTTGTGGCACCGATTCCCGACTCGAGGCTATGAAGGCAGAAATCCCTGCTTGTCAGGACGCTTTCGACCTTGCGACACGCTTGCTGGGCTGGGCTGACGCCCGTGTCGCCGAAACAGGCGTGGACGAGGCGTGGGCGCAGGTGCGCGAACAGGTAGGATTCGATACCGAAGCTAAGCCACCCGGCTGAGCTCCAAGACACCCACTTACTCGAGACGAATTGGCCACTAACGGCGACACTGGAAACGGCAAGCGGGAACTCCCGAAGGCAGCCCCTGCCGGCGCTTTCGAAGGCGAGTCGATGAACCGCCGCGCAGCTTTGGCTGTCGGAGGTCAGGTTCTCGCTGGCGGAGCGATCGCGGTGGTTGCTCTTCCCGCGATCGGCTTTGCACTTGCTCCGATCTTCAAAGAGCAGGGTGACTTCTGGCAGTCGGTTGGATCGGTCGACCAGTTCTCCTCAGATGAGTACACCGCCACGGTGATTACCGCGGTCGAGGGCACCGGTGAATCCGGCAAGACCACCGCCTATGTGCGCCTCGGAAATGAGGAGTTCAAGGAGAACCCCGATTCGGTCGTCGCTGTGAGTACCCGCTGTGCCCACCTCGGTTGCGCCGTCAGGTTCGTCGCAGCTGCCGGCAACTTCATCTGCCCGTGTCACGGAGGCGTCTACGGCTTCCAGGGCGAGCGGATCGGCGGGCCCCCGGTGCGGCCACTGGACCGTTTTCAGACTCGGGTGCGTAATGGAGAGGTCGAGATCGGCCCGCGCTACAGCGTCACCAACAGTTTCGATCCGGTGCGCGCTCGCGATCCGGGTGAGTTCACCGGAGGAGTCTGGAACGTCATCTACCCGCCGCGGCCCTCGGTGCCGCCGGCGCCTTGATAGGAGGATTGGTCCATGCCTGATCTAGAGCGACTCATCCCCCCGCCGCTCAGGCGCCCCGCCAAGCCCGGCGAGGGAACCAACGGCAATGGAAATGGCAATGGAAATGGGAACGGAGTGGTCGATCTTCGGGAACCCCCCAAGGAGAGCTCCTCTCCGGCGACCGAGGAACTGAAGGGGAAGGTCAAGGATTCTCCGGCTGACCTCGTCGGTTGGGTCGACGAGCGCACCGGTGCAACCAACATCGTCACCGCGCTGGCGCTGCGCAAGGTGCCGAAGGGCACCAACTGGTTCTACACCCTCGGATCCGCGACCATGTTCGCCTTCATCTGCCAGGCGCTCACAGGAGTGTTCCTCGCGATGTACTACACGCCTTCACCGGTCGAGGCCTATGCCTCGATTACTCACCTGACCAACGACGTCTTCCTCGGAGAGTTCGTGCGAGGCATGCACAAATGGGGCGCGACGGTAATGATCATCCTGATCTTCATGCACATGGCCCGAACCTTCTTCTTCGGCGCCTACAAATACCCGCGTGAGCTGAACTGGGTGATCGGCGTGGTCTTGATCATCCTGACCTTGGTCATGGGTCTGACCGGCTATCTGCTTCCGTTCGACCAGCGCTCTTTCTGGGCTACCGAAGTCGCCAACAACATCACCGCAAGCGGACCCTTCGTAGGCCCGTATCTTGCTGACTTCCTCAGAGCGGGCCCTGAGATAGGCGCAACGACCATCCAGCGCTTCTACGCGATCCACATGCTTCTCGTACCCGGCCTGATCATCGGCCTGATCGGCGCGCATCTCTTCCTCGTGGTCAAGCTCGGAACCACCGCACCGCCGTGGGTCCATGCCAGCAAGCCCAAGTCCCTTCGCCGTAAGGACGTCGGATGAACCGGCGCGAGAAGGAGGATTACCTCCGCGAGTACGAGCAGCTGAAGAAGAAGGGAAAGCCATTCTTCCCGTATGCGATCGCCAAGGACGGCGTGATGTTCGTCCTGATCGCTTTGATCATCGTCTTCATGTCTTTGATGCTCGGTGCCGAGCAGGGGCCTAAGGCCGACCCGACCACCACCAGTTATGTGCCTCGTCCCGAGTGGTACTTCTTCTTCCTGTTCGAGTTGCTCAAGGTCCTCAAGCCGCCATGGCTGGTTCCGGTAGCGACGATCGGAATTCCGACGCTATGCATGGTGCTGCTGCTGCTGCTGCCGTTCTACGATCGCACGCCCGAGCGCAGGCTCACCCGCCGTCCGATCGCTGCGATCAGCGGATTCTTTGTGATCATCGCGATGGCTTACCTGACCTTCCTCGGTGCCAACGCCGGCTCTCCTACCGAGATCGAGGCCAAGGTTCCGCCTTCTCTCGAGCAGGGCAAGTTGGTGACCGCTCAGTCGGGTTGTCTGGCCTGTCACCAGATCGGCGAGAATGGAAACCACGGACCTGGTCCTGAGTTGACTCAGATCGGTCTGCGGCTTCCCCGGGCAGCGATCGCCCGCTCTCTCTACATCGGACCCGGCATCATGCCTTCATATGCTGGCCTGCCGAAGAAGAAGCTCAACGCGCTCACCGAGTATCTCGCGTCGCTCCGTTAGCGTCGCGTCAGGGGTTTCGCGATGACGCCTGAGGCAACCTCTCCATCGAGCGGTCCTCCCTCCCGGGACTCAGCGGAGTTCGCCGACGAAGTACGTGGGATGTTCGACAGGATTTCCGGTGTCTATGACTTGATGAACTCTGCGATGACGGCCGGCCTCCACCACGAGTGGCGCGACCGGGCGGTCGAGCTGAGCAGGGTGCAGCCTGGCTCAGACGCACTCGATCTCTGCACCGGCACAGGGGATATCGCATTGGCTTTGCGTGAGCGGATAGGCCCCGACGGCCGAGTGGTCGGAGTGGATTTTTCCGAGCCGATGCTCGAGAAAGCTCGCGAGAAGGGTGGCGAGCGTGGTCTGGGAGTGGAGTTCTCCTGGGCAGATGCTCTCGAGCTTCCCTTCGCTGACGCCAGCTTCGATGCCGTGACGATTGGTTTTGGGGCCCGCAATCTGGCCGACCTCGATAAAGGTGTTGCGGAGATGTCTAGAGTGCTTCGGCCTGGTGGCCGTCTTGTGATCCTGGAGATCACCAGACCGGTTCGTGAGCCGATGGCGAGTTTCTTCGGCCTTTGGTTCGACCGCGCGGTTCCCGCTCTCGGCAAGTTCGCCGGCGACCCTGATGCCTACACATATCTGCCGGAGTCGGTCAAGACCTTTCCCGACCCTCAAACTCTTGCGGGCAAACTCGACAAGGCAGGTTTCGAGGACATCCGCTGGCTTCTGGTCGCCGGCGGAATAATCGCGATTCACTCGGCGACACGTTCCTCCCAGCCCGGGAAAGCTTGAGCCGCAAGTCGTCCATCCCTGCCCCGGTCACGGCGGCGATGGATGCCGCAGATCCCTGGCTCCCACGCGCTCTCGGTCGGGTCGAAGAGCGCCTTGCCGAGTTGGCCTCAAGCCACGGCCCCCAGGTGGGCGAGGACGCCTCTGCGACGCTCCAAGCAGGTGGAAAGAGGCTTCGTCCGCTGCTGGTCTTGCTCTGTGCTGGCCCGGGTGCGGATGACCGTTCAGTGGCCTCAGCAACTGCAGTGGAACTCATCCACATGGCCACGCTGGTTCATGATGACGTGCTCGATAACGCACCGGTCAGGCGCGGAGAGCCGACTGTGCTCGCAAGATCAGGACGAGAACGCGCAACGGCCGTAGGTGACTTCTTGCTTTCTCGCGCCTTCGCCGAGTTGGCCATGGCCGAAGACGCAGAAGCGATTTCGACTCTGGCTGCTGCCTCTACCTCACTTGCAAGGGGTGAGTTGGCCCAGCGCGAGGGCGCATACGACCTCGCCCTGACCGAGCAGGATTACTTCCGTCGCTGTTCGCTCAAGACAGCTCGGCTCTTCGAGGCTGCATGCCAGGTCGGCAGGAGATCTACCTCTGAAACTGGGATAGATGCGTTGGCTGAATTCGGATCGCGAATCGGTCTTGCGTTCCAATTGCTCGATGACGTGCTCGATGTCCTTGGTCCACCGGAGCGCACTGGCAAAGCGGTCGGAACCGACCTTCTCGACGGAACCGTCACCTTGCCCTTGATCTGGGCTCGCGAGGTAGATCAGAGCATTGCGGCCGGGGGACTCGAATCGCTCGATGAACGCTCAGCGGCTGAGGTGTGTGAGCAGATCGCCGCGACCGGCGCAACCGACCGGGTTCGTGCGCGCGCTGGTGAGGAAATCGAGGCAGCAAAGCTCGCGCTTGCCACCGCTGGCCTTGATCCGGAGGAGATTCGTCTTTTCTCCCTCATCGCGGATGGCGTGGTCGAGCGCTACTCGTAGCGATCGCCGCCACCGTGCAGCTCTTCCACCCCGGCTGTGAATAGACTCGCGGCATGGTTCTGAGTGACCGGACTATCAAGCAGGAAATCGAAGCCGGCCGTCTGGTCATCGACCCCTACGACGAATCTCTCGTACAGCCATCGAGCTACGACGTCAGAGTCGATCGCAGCTTTCGCGTCTTTCACAACTCCCGCTACCCATATATCGATGTACGCAAGCCGACCGATGACCTGACCGAGAAGGTCGAGATATCCGACGATGAGCCCTTCGTCCTACACCCCGGTGAGTTCGTGCTCGGCCAGACGCTCGAGCGAGTCAAGCTCCCCGACGATCTCGTTTCCCGCCTCGAGGGAAAGAGCTCCCTCGGTCGGCTGGGGCTAGTGATCCATTCGACGGCCGGATTCGTCGACCCGGGCTTCGAGGGCAACATCACCCTCGAACTCTCCAATCTCGCAAACCTGCCGATCACGATTTATCACGGCATGCCGATCGGTCAGATGTCGTTCATGCGCATGGACCAGCCGGTGGAGCACCCCTATGGGAGCGGCGAGATGGGCTCGAAGTATCAAGGTCAGGGCGAGCCCACGCCCAGCAGATTCCACCTCAACTTCAAGCGTTAGGCGTCCTTTTCGTCGATACGACGGGTTTCTGTCGTTGAGCGCCCCATGACCGCGCTAGGATTGACCCATGCCGAATATCGGACCGCTCGAAATCGCGATCGTCCTGATCATCGTCCTGATCATCTTCGGGCCGAAGCGTTTGCCTGAGCTCGGACGCTCGATGGGCCGTGGAATCAGGGAGTTCCGCAGCTCGGTGACCGGAAAGGACAAGAAGCCAACAGACGGTCCAGAGGGCCGTGAGCTTGCCGGTACCCCGAAGTCTGCAGATGCCGACTCGACCGATGAACCGGTGCAGGGCGAAGTCGTCTCCGACAAGAAGTCCTGATGCCCAAGATCAAGCCGGCTGCACCTGACGACCGGTTTACGCTGGTTGAACACCTCGACGAACTCCGATTTCGTCTGATCGTCTGCATCGTCGTCTTCCTGGTCGCGCTGGGCCTCTGCATTTGGCAGAGCGATTTGGTTCTCACCATCGCCAACCGCCCCCTTCCCGAGGGCTTCAAGCCAATCACCTTCGCCGTAGGAGAACCGTTCATCACCACCATCACAGTCGCTGCATACGCAGCGTTCGTGATAAGTCTGCCGGTGATCCTCTATCAGGCCTATGCCTTCATCCTGCCGGCGTTGACGCCCCGTGAGCGGCATGTAGCGAAGCCGATGGTGGTCTTGGTCCCGGTGCTCTTCATCGCGGGCGTTGCCTTCGCCTACTTTGCGGTCATGCCAGCGGCGACCAAGTTCCTCTTGGGCTTCAACGCAAGTGAATTCAAGATCGAAGTGCGCGCCAAGGACTACTACTCCTTCTTCGGTCTCACGCTGGTTTCTCTCGGCGTCCTCTTCCAGGTGCCCGTCGTGATACTCGCCCTTACGCGTCTCGGGGTCACTACGCCCGAGATGCTTGCCCGCTATCGCCGGTACGCGGTGTTGGTGATCGCCGTGGTCGCGATGCTCTTGCCCGGAACCGATCCAGTGACGATGCTGATCTCGATGGTGCCCCTGTACCTCCTCTACGAGGGCAGCATCATCCTCGCGCGCGTTGCGGGCAAGCCCCACGGCGAAGGTGCCAACGATCCCCCGACAGCAACTCCCGACCCCGGCTAGCCTTAGGTAATGCTTTTCGACCTCCAGAGCCCTCGTCGTCGCGCCGCCGTGAAGGTGATCTATGCGACCCTCGCAGTCTTGCTCGGTGGCGGACTGCTCTTTTTCGGTATCGGCTCTGACGCTACTGGTGGACTACTGGACGCTGTCGGTTTGCGTGACAGCGAGAACAATGCCAGCGACATCTACTCGCAGGAGATTGAGACCGCTCAGGCCGCTCTCAAGCGCAACCCCGACAACGAAGCCGCACGACTCGACCTCGTCAGCCTCTACATCCAGCGGGGCAACCAGCAGCTCCAGGTGGATCAACAGACCGGTCAGTCCACTGCGACCCCTGAGGCCTCGACTTCGTACAACCTCGCAGCTGATCAGTGGGACATCTACCTCAAGGGAAATCCAAAGAACCCCGACTCCGGCTTGGCACTCCAGCTGGCCAACAGTTTCTTCTTGATGGCCCAGTCGTCTACCAGCGCCAGTGATGCGCGGATAGATGTGGATAACGCAGCAGAGGCTCAGCAGGTCGCTGCGGATCAGAATCCGACTGTAGGAAACCTCAACAGCCTCGCCGTGTACCTGCTTTACGCAGGCAAGTTCGGCGAAGCCCAGGCGGTGATAGCCCGGGCGCTTGCCAAGGCGCCGGCCGCAGATCGTAAGGATCTGCAAAAGCAGTTCGATCAAGTGGAGAAATCGGCGAAAGCGTTCGAGAAGCAGGTCGCAACCGAGTCGAAGACCCAGTCCCAGTCGGGTGGTTCCGGTGCCGGTGGTTCCAACCCGCTCAGCGGTGGCGGGCTCGGCTCCTCTCCGCTCGGTGGCCCCTGATACCTGCAAAGCGCAGGGGCTTCCTATACTTCGCCATCGTGCACTGAAGTTAGGTCTGGCTGCACGGTATGGGCCGTTAGCTCAGTTGGTAGAGCAGGAGACTCTTAATCTCAAGGTCGAAGGTTCGAATCCTTCACGGCCCACTCGATGACCTTCGTACTGGTGATCGCGGCAGGTGCCGCAGGAGTTGCTGCCAGATACGGCCTGACCAGCCTTTTTCACGTTTCGGCCCTGCCTTGGGCGACGGTTGCGATCAATCTCGTGGGCTCATTCCTGCTCGGCGTACTCGTCGTGCTGCCAAGCGACTGGATGACCCAGCAGGCAAGGCTTGCGATCGGCGTGGGTCTGCTGGGCGGCTTCACCACCTTCTCCACCTTCTCGGTTCAGGCGCTGCTCGACTTCGAGGCCGGAGAGCCGGGTAGAGCGTTTCTCTACATCGCGGTTTCAGTCCTCGGTGGGCTGGCTGCCGCTGCCTGTGGATACTTCGGCGCACGCTCGTTGGTTGCCTGAGGCAACAAACCACAGCTACTGAGCTAGAGGGAGGCGCTACCGGTGGATCTTGCGAAACCAGGCATCGACGGCCGGTTCTACAGCAACCCTGGGCTTACCCGTCTGGTTGCCGCCGGTGACGGCGTTGGCAGCGCCAACGAGAAAATCACCGGTCGTATTGTCGAAGGGAGGTGCGTATCTGTTCGCGCAGAACGCCTGTGACTTGGGTAGCCGGCTGATCTTTGCCGGACCGGCGTGATCGACCGCATCCTGGATCGCCGCAAAGGTGACCGAGTCGAGCGCCGTGCCTATGTGGGAGACGCTTCGCCCCTTGCAGATGTCCTGGATCAGGATGTTGGTGGCGCCCTTGAGGGCCGAGGTAGAGGTCTTTGCACTGTGGGTAACTGGGCGCACCGTCTGATCGCTGAGCGAACGGATCGTGGTCCAACCAACCTTCGCTCCGGGTGTCTCATCGGGCTGTGAGTTCAAAGCCTTGAGGAAATTCGAGCCCTTCTTCTGCTGCCAGCCTGCTGGCGGGCAGGGTACCGACGGGGTGCAGGCGCTGCTGATCACGTTGGTCCCGTGGTGGGTGCCGGCTGCACCGATCACATCGGTGACCTTGTTGCGGAGGTCTTTCCAGTAGGTCAGCGCGATCCTCGGCAGCAACGCGCCTTGGCTGATTCCGAACACCGCGACCTTGCGGCCTGAAAGCTCATAGGTCCGGCGAATCGCATACACGAGGTACTGGACCGAGATCTGTACGTCACCGGTGGTGGTGTACTCCTGAGTCACGCCATCGGCGGGCTGATCGGGGAAGTTGGACCAGCAGACGGTGCGGCCTTCACGATCGAATGCCTGCTTGCCGATCGCGTAGCCGTCGTCGCCTGAAGCGCCGGTGCCGGTGACGAACACGAGCGCCTGGCGGTTGTCCCCGACGAACGCCGCCTCATCGGTCAGATCCCCACTTTCGGTGTGCCGCTCACAATTGAACTGCGATGCAAGTTCAGCCTCGGATACCGAGTTTGGAGGAGCGGTGGCCGACCTTGCAGCGTCGGATTTGCTGGCGAGCAGGAGTACGCCGACGATCGACAGCGCCAAGATCACAATCGAGGTCGCAAAGCGTCCACGCGTGAGATGAGTTGCTCCCTGCATCACTTGAAAGGTACCAGTGCCGGCCGCGGTGCGCGGGTGGTCAGCCCACCGCAAGCTTGCTGTCTACGCATCTCCCGAGCGCTGCCAGCGGACCGTCACCCTGACCGTAGGTGTCTTTGAAGGTTGTGGGATCAGCCCTCGCCTCCTCGATGCAGGTGCGTCCGGCAACCTTGAACGCCTCGATCCTCGCCTGGATCTCGCTGCCAAGCTTGGAACGCACGCAGTTGGGGAACGCCTCCACGAGACCAAGCGGGCTTCCCTCGCCTCCGTAGGTGGTCAGAAAGCCTGCCGGATCGGCAATCAGCTCGTTTGCGCAGGTTTCGACCGCTGCACCGACTTCGGCAACGAGATCCTCGGTGCCTGAGCGCACACAGGCAGCCAGCGCCACCCTGCGCACTTTGCCGTAGCGCGCCTTGAATGCCCTTGGTGCGCGCTTGGCCTGCGCCGAGCACTCCTTGGCAGCAAATTCTCTGGCCTGCTTGCCGGCGTCGATTCTGGGGCTTGCATTGGAAGCGGGCGCAAAGACAAGCGCAGAGACTGCGGCTGCGGCGAGAATGATTGAGATTCGCTTCATCTGGATGCTCCTCTGGTTGCAGGTGTTCGGCTACGACTTTTGAAACCCACTCGAGGCCCGAAAGTTCCGGGCGATCGAGAACCTCAAGAGAGGATATCCCTGCTGCCCTTGCCCGCCTCTATGTGAGCCACCAGTCGCTCGGCGGCCGCCTCAGGTGTGTCGGTCCCGTCGGGTGCCAGATCAGTCTTGACCCAGCCCGGATCGAAGGCGAATACCGCCACGCCGCTCGAGCCACCTGCCTCCTGCCGCAGGGTCTGGGTGGTCGATTCGAGGGCTGCCTTGGAGGCAGCGTAAGCGCCCATCTCCTTGCGGCCACCACTGACCTTGGGAGCCACGACATTCGCGATTACTCCCTCACCACGATCCTTCATTCCTGGCAGCAGTCTTCCGGCAAGGACGAACGGTGTAAGCGCATTGAGCTGGAAGGAGGAGTCGAGATCCTCTACCGAGACCTGGTCGATCGATCCGTCGACTCGTACCGCGGCGTTGTTGACGAGTATGTCCACCCGCCCGTGTGCATCTTCCACATCGGCTGCGAGCTGTTGGGCCTGCAGTGGGTCGGAGAGGTCTACGGCGTAGGTTTCGGCAGCGCCGAGTTTGTCGAGCAGGTCCTTGCGCCTAGCGACCGCCGCTACTGTCGCTCCTTTCGAGCCGAGCAACTTCGCAGTTGCTGCGCCGATACCCGACGATGCCCCGGTTACCAGCGCGACCTTGCCCTCGAGTTGAATTGAGTCAGCCATGACCCGATGGTAGAGGGCAGGGCAGGATCCCTCCCATAGGACGACCCCGACGCGCCTAGAATCAGCAATCTATGCGCGTAGGAATAGTCGGACTTGGATACGTGGGGCTACCGCTCGCCGTGGCTTTTGCCGAGGCCGGTAGCGAGGTGGTCGGGCTGGAGAGCGATTCACGCAAACTCGAAGCCTTGCGTGAGCGTCGCAGCTACATCGACGATGTCAGCGACGAGACCATCGCATCACTCGGCGATGCGCTTCGACCTACCTCGGATGCCGAGGATCTCTCGGTCTGCGACGCGATCCTGATTTGCGTTCCCACACCGCTCACCTCCACCCGTGAGCCGGATTTGACTTATCTGGTCGACGCAGCCACCTCTCTGGCGCGGGTGTTGAAGGAGGACCAACTCGTCGTTCTCGAGTCGACCACGTATCCGGGCACCACCCGCGAGCGCCTGCAGCCGATCCTCGAGGAATCGGGACTCAAGGCAGGAGAGGACTTCTCGCTCGCTTTCTCACCGGAGCGGATCGATCCCGGTCGTACCGATCACACTATCCGCACCACCCCGAAGATCGTCGGAGGCATTACCGATAGATGGTCCGATCGCGCCACTGAGCTCTACTCGCTGATCTGCGATCAGGTGGTCCGGGTTTCAGGTCCCGAGGCAGCAGAACTCGCCAAGCTGCTCGAAAACATCTTCCGTTCGGTCAATATCGCGCTGGTCAACGAGTTGGCTCAG
>JBEIRY010000016.1:0-28932 GCA_040375675.1 Thermoleophilales bacterium
CACCGGGGCGCGGATCCTGATGCCCAAGCTCAGTATCGAGCGGGGGTTGGATCGCTCCGAGGTGGAGTTGGTGACGGGAGGCGAGAGCATCGAGATCGACGGGGCGAAGCTGGAGACGATCGCTCTGCCCGGACACACCACCGAGATGACCGGCTTGCAGGTGGGCGATGCACTGATCACCGGAGATTCACTGTTCGCGGATTCGATCGCACGCCCCGACCTTCAGAACCCGGATCCGGCTGCCGCCAAGGCCGCAGCGAATGACCTCTACCTCACCCTCACCTCGCAGATACTCTCCCGCCCCGCCGAGACCAAGATCCTTCCCGGTCACTACCCGGGCGGCAGGCTGGATGGCCCGATCGCACCCACCCTCGGCGAGGTGAGAACGCGGGTCGAGGAGTTCGATCTCGGAGCGGAACCCTTCGCGGACTGGGTGGTGGCAGACCTGCCGGAGAAACCCTCGAACCACGGAACGATCATCGGGCTCAACCTCGGCACCGAGAAGGTGGCCGAAGATGACGTCGGCCGGCTCGAGGTCGGCGGCAACTCCTGCGCTGCAAGGTAGGAATCACTGCCTGAGGGTTGTGTCCAACCCCAGCACTAGCGTGCTGTGAGTGAAAAGAATTTCACTGGTAATTGCATCAACCGCCGTGGGAGCGCTTCTATGTGTCCCGACAGCGGGAGCCGCAACGGGTCCCGGGTTGATCGGAAAGCTCAAGGTCAAGGGCGAGCGAAACGCCGGCTACGACCGTGACCTCTTCGACCTCTGGATCGATGCCGATTCCAACGGCTGCGACACCCGTGACGAGGTCCTCTACCGGCAAAACCGTGATCGAGGGCGCTGGTGCGGCTCCTCGCGCGGCATCTGGAAATCGGCCTACGACGGTCTGCGCTTCACGGATTCCTCGGAACTCGACGTCGATCACTTCGTACCTCTGTCAGAAGCCTGGGGATCAGGTGCGAGGAAGTGGAACGCGGGAACGAGGACCAGATACGCGAACGATCTCTACGGCTACTCGCTGTTGGCGGTCTCCGCTTCCTCCAACCGCTCCAAAGGCGACTCCGACCCTTCGGAGTGGCTGCCTCGCTCCTCGTTTCAATGCGTCTACGCCGCTCGGTGGATAGCGGTCAAGTACCGCTGGAAGCTCTCAGTTGACCGAAGTGAGAAGTCAGCGCTTCGACGGATCATGCGGGGCTGCGCGGCGCGATCGCTGAAGGTCAGATCCACGCGCCGCGCGAAGATCGGCTTCAAGGGCAAAGGAGGCGGCGAGGGAAACACCGGTGGTCTCGACCCGCGCTTTTCGACCTGCTCAGCCGCCAAGGCCGCCGGCTACGGACCCTACGTGCAGGGGCGAGACCCCGAGTACGCCTGGTACCGAGATGCCGACGGGGACGGGATCGTCTGCGAGTAGCGAAAGCGCTCAGGCGCTGAGCTCGATCAGCTCTACCCGATAGCCGTCGGGATCGCGAACGAAGCAGAGCCTCGACCCACCCTCGCGAACGCTGTAGGGCGGCTTCTCGGGCTCGATGCCCTCGGCGGCGAGGCGCTGGAGATTCGAATCGAGATCCTCGACCGTGATTGCGATGTGGCCGTAGCCGGTGCCGATCTCGTACTCGGTCACCCCGAAGTTGTGGGTCAACTCGAGCTTTGGTGAATCGCCATCGCCAGGGATGTTCATGAAGATGTTCTCGGCCTCATCGCCGATCGGCATCCGACCCACCACCTCGAAGCCCAAGGCCTCGTAGAAGGCAACCGACTTCTCGGGGTCAGTGACGCGATAACAGGTATGGATCAGGGCGCTCATCTGATGAAAGCCTACCCCTCTCCCCCGCCGCGGCGCTCGGCAAAGAATCCGCTCAGCATCTCGGCGGCTTCTGGTTGCAGCAGGCCGCTCTCGACCTTTGGTACGTGATTGGTCAGGCCTTCCGAGTAGAGATCGAGCACTCCCCCGACCGCACCTGCCTTTGGGTCGCCCGTGGCGTAGACGAGGCGCGGCACCCGGGCCAGCGCAATCGCCCCGGCACACATCGCGCAGGGCTCGAGAGTCACGTACAGGGTCGTGTCAGGCAGGCGCCAGCCACCCAGCGTCACGGATGCCTGGCGAAGCGCGAGCACTTCGGCATGGGCGGTCGGATCACCCGACTGTTCGCGCTCGTTGCCCGCTGCGCCGAGCACCTCTTCGCCTCTGGCGACAACTGCACCGATCGGCACATCACCTGCTTCGGCCGCGGCCGCAGCAAGCAAGAGCGCCTTGCGCATGAGGCTCTCGTCGGTTTCGCTGAACTCGGGCACGTGAGGAGTATGCGGGGATGACGCAAGATACGCATGAAAGTAGGGCGAGTGGGCTACTTTCACGCCTGTGGCGTGTTCTTTAGAAGGCGAGCGCGGTGCGCATCGATGCTGACCGGGAACCTCCAATCAGGAACTTGAAGACCAGAGCCAAAACCAGACTCTTCGTGGCTGCAGCCCTGGCAGCGCTGGGGCTGTTGGCGGTGGCATCGCCAGCTCTGGCCGGGCCGGGCTTCGTGCGCGGCGAGGTGATCGTCGGCTACGCAGACGGAAGTCAAAGGCTCGTACCTGTCCCTCCGAGCAGCTCCGTTCGCAGCGCGATCAGGCAATTGAACCGCTCACCCGAGGTGGACTATGCAGTTCCCAACTACAAAGCACGGGCATCAGCCGTACCCAACGATCCAGGCAGAGCCGGCACCGCCGGTGGCTGGCAGCAGATCCAGTGGAACTTCCTTGCTTGCGGCTCTCTCTGCGGCAAGGCGTCCCAAGACTTCCAGGCCGCGGGGGGGATCAACGCGGTAGGGGCGTGGCAGATACTCGCGGACCGTTCGATCCAGCCAGGCAGCGGGGCAAAGGTGGCGGTGCTCGATACCGGAGTCGCCTACAAAGACAAGGCGCCTGACTTCCAGCAGAGTCCGGACTTCAGCGACTCACAGTTTTCCGATGGCTACGACTTCGTCAACAGCGACACCGAGCCGCTCGACCAGGACGGACACGGCACGCATGTGGCGAGCACAATCGCCGAGTTGAACGACAACGGGATCGCCCTGACCGGTCTGGCACCAAGCGCAACCGTAATGCCGGTCCGGGTGCTGAACGCAATCGGAGTCGGCGACGCCAAGGGCATCTCGCGCGGCATCAGGTACGCGGCCGATCAGGGTGCAGATGTGATCAACATGAGCTTCGAGTTCGCCGCAAAAGTTCGCTCCTGCGCGGATCTGCCAACCGTCTGCTCTGCGCTGGAATACGCAAAGAAGCGGGGCGTTCTGGCGGTTGCCGCGGCAGGCAACTCCGAAGGCAACTCGGTTGTCTTTCCGGCTCGCGCACCAGGGGTGCTCGGAGTGGGAAGGACGACCAAAGATGCCTGCGTTGGCGCAGGGTCACGATCCGGCAAGGGCCTCGATCTTGTCGCACCCGGTGGCGGTCCGCCCAAGAGAAGCGTCAAGGACTGCCGCAGAGATGGCGCAAAGGATTCAGCCGCACCGATCAGCCAGTACACCTTCACCGGCTTCGACTTCATCCAGTTCGGCTACGAGGGCTACGAGGGGACCTCGATGGCCTCTCCCCATGTAGCGGGGGTGGCAGCGCTCGTGATCTCCAGCGGGGTCCTGGGAGACAATCCAACGCCGAAGGAGATCACCTGTCAGATCAAAGAGACCGCCAGACACAAGGGGCTCGGCCAGAAGTACTCGAAATTCCTCTTTGGAGCAGGGCTGCTGGATGCGGCCTCGGCTGTCAAGGCTCGCGCGCCGGGCTGCTGAAAAGCCGGATCAGCTTTGCCGGCTGACTCAGCCGCTGGTGTGGACGATCCACACATCACAGGGAGCGTGATGTGAGATCCGATTCGGCACGCTTCCGAGGAAGAAGCGGGTCGCTCCGGTCATGCCGCGGTTGCCGACCACGATCAGGTCAGCGCCGTGCTTTTCGGCCACATCTAGCAGCGCCTCTGCGGGGTCGCCCTCGACCGGATGAGAGGTCACCTTGACCTTGGCCTTCTTGGCTGCAGCAACCGCGTTGCCCAAGATCAACTCGACATCCTCTCGCGGCCCGACTGTGTGGGCGACATCATCGGGGCTGGCTCCTGACTCGGCCTTCAGCCGCGACTCGGGAACCGGTGCATAGGCGCTGACCACCTCGAGCTCGGCGTTGGAAAGACCTGCCAACTCGATCGCAGACGCCACCGCGTGATTGGCGGTATCTGATCCGTCGGTACCCACCACGATTTTCTTTACCACCGGTTACCCCCTTCGCTGCACTGAGCTTGCTGAGGCGATACTACCCGCCACCAGGCCGGGATTTGCGGCAATCGGTCACTAGAGCTTGATGATCGCGATCACGATCGAGGCGATCAGACAGGCGACCATTACCGCCAGAGAGAGTGTCCAGATTGCGGGCACGAAGTTGATGGTAGGGGAAGGTCCGAGCAGGCCGAACGGCCACCTCTGCTTCCACTAGGGTTAATCGCGATGGAGGAGAGGATCATGTTCAAACCGCCTTGGAGCCCTGTGCTCGAGCAGGTCGCGGACGGCGTCTGGGTCGTACGGGGTGATGTCAAGAACGGGATGAACGTCTATCTGCTTCGCGACGGAAGCGGCGTGACTGCTTTCGATGCCGGAACCAAAGCAATGGTAAAGCCGGTCCAAAAGGCCGCCGAGCAACTCGGTGGCCTTCGCAGGGTGGTGCTCGGCCACGCCGATGCAGACCACCGCGGAATCGCTCCCTACATGGGAGTACCGGTGATCTGCCACCCGGATGAAGTCGCAGCAGCCGAAACCGATGAGTTCCGCGACTACTGGGATCTCTCGAAGATCGAGGTCGGGTACGCCCGCCGCGTCTACCCCTTTCTGCTTTCGCGCTGGGACGGCGGTGCCGTCCAGATCTCCGAAACGATCACCGAGGGCGACGAGCTCTGCGGGTTCCGCGTCTACAACTTCCCCGGACACGCTCCGGGACAGATCGGCCTCTTCCGTGAATCAGACGGCCTTGCGATCGTCTCGGACACCGTCTACTTCGTCGACAGTTCGCGCTTCAAACCGATCGACCATCCATCCGTGCCGCACGACTGCTTCAACTGGGATACCCAGAAGGCCGCCGAGTCGGTACGCAAACTTGCGGCGCTCGACCCGAAGAAGGTCGCAGCCGGACATGCTGAGCCTTTCGAAGCACCCGATCTCGTAGAGCAGCTACTGAAAGCCGCCGACGCAGTCGACGGCAAGGGCATCTCGCCCGCCGTCTAGGGCTCGATCACCCGGTGCGGGGTCGGGGCAGGAATACCCCGACGGGCAGTGGCCGACACACCGGCATCGAGTTGGTACCAGTCGAGGTATCGGCCGCAGATGGCAGAGAGCGGCACCGACTCATGGGATGGGATTGGCGTTGCGGCGATCGGTCCGAGATACGCACGTGACTCGGCACCCAGCAAGCGGCCTGCGACGGGCAGCTTTCCAACGCTGACCTCGAAATCCACCAGGCCATCGCGCTCGACGGTGATCTCCCCCACCGGGTAGTACGGAGCCGGGCCACGGAAGAGCAGGTTCGCCGGAAGGCTGACATCGAGTCCCGGAGCAGTGATGCGAGCTGGCTGTGTGGAGGCATACTGGAGCGAGATCGCCCAGCGGCCAGCCGAGAGCGGCAGCTCCTCGGTGGCAGAGACGGCGCTGGTCGGCTCGGAGCTCGGGTCCCAGGCCCTGCCTACGACCGGCGGCTTGGTGAACACACTGGCCTGACCCTGGAGGCGGGTCAGCTTGGCTACCGCAGGGTCCGAGCAATCCACCGTCGAGCCTGGACCGATCGGCTCGATCAAGGTGTAGCGATCGGGCAACGGGCCGGTGCGCTCCCAGAGCACGTAGTCGCGGGTTCTGCGAATCGCTCGGAAGTTCGACGGCGCCTCACTCAACTGGGCAGCGCCGGTCGTGATCACGTACTTGAACCGCTCGAGCACCTTGCGTGGCACCACATCGAAGTCGAACTTGGCTCTGGTCGAGGTCGGGCGGTAGAGCGAGGAGACCTCGATCACGTTGTAGTTGTGGACGATCGGCGTGTAGACATCCGCTCCGATCAACTCCCAGCCGGCGAACGACTCGCGACCGAGAAAGAGGACCTTCTCCCCCTCCACCACCTTGCGCAAACCGACCAGCTGCTGGACCTGACCAACAGGGCCGACCGCGGCCTGGCGCATCACCAGAAAGCTCGAAAACGCTGCTGCCACGACGAAGGCGATACCGATCGCAGCAACCAGCAGCCGGCCCGGTGCGGACCGGGCTGGCTCTGGTTCGGCTGACTCCTCTTCTCCTTCGAGCGCCCCAGCCCCCAGAAAACCGCGAAGCGCAATCAACATCACGATCGGAGCGATGATGCAAAGCCCCTTGGCCTGCGTGTACGGAGTCCCGACCGCAAGCGCTGCGAGGTAGCCGACCACGCCGGCGATCAGGGTCGCCGGCAAAATGCGCTCTCTCATTGCCCGAGCCCTCCTCAGGCCGAGGGCCAGAGCTATCGCCCCGAGCAACGCTCCGAGATAGAAGGCCAGAGCCGGTACCGAGGCGTTCTCGGGGGCGATCCTGAACTCGCTCGACGGCCAGATATCCAGCGCCTGCAAGGGCGAGAGCGGTTGGCGCAGGTTGCCGTAGCCGACCCGGTCACCGGGGCCGGTGGGGTTGAGCGCCCTGAAGCCGGTGAAGTCGAGCAGGCTGACCACCACCGGCACGCAGGCGACGATCGTGATGCCGATAACCGTCCAGATCACCGGAGCGGCTCGACGCAGTCGGCCCACGAGATCCAGTCCACCCCGCTCGCCGCGCTCGGCGATTGCGACCAGCAGCAACCATGCAGCGGCGGCCGCGACGAGCCAAGAGGGGCCGGGGAAGCTGTAGTTGTAGATCGTCCCAGCCGAGATCAAGCCAGCCGGTACCGCGGCAAGGATGGCCTCCCGGTTGCTCTTGCTCCGGCCAATTGCTGCGCGGATCGCTGGCAGAGAGAGTGAGAACCCGAGCAGAGAGAGAGCAAGCAGCGGCTCCTTGAACGCACCCTGAGCCAGATATGCAGCGGAGAGATAGGCGAATGCGACCAGCACGGCAGCCGGTGCGCGCAGCCAACCACGCACGCCAGGAAGCGCAGAGCAGGCGGTCAGTCCGAGCAGTACCGCGATCGCTCCGGTCAGGCCGGCGAAGGCCTCTACGAGGCTCGCTCCGGTGAGCTCGGTCATCGCGGCGACGATCGCGTGCGGGCCAAGCGGGTAGCCGTCGCGGATCAGCTCCGGTGTCACCCCCGAGCCGGTCGCGAGCCACTCGGCAAACAGGAGATGCGATGCCATGTCGTCGTTTACGAGCCCCTGGCCGAGGATCCCCATGCGCCCGCTTGCGGCAAACGGAATCGCGGTGACGAGAGCCGCTCCCAGAACCACCGCCGCGCCGGACCAAGTCGGCTTGGCGATGCCGGTCCGACCACGCCAGCAGATCACAGCAGCGACGACCGAAATCACGACCACGAACGCTGCGGCGGTAATGCCCCTGCCGGGGAACTTGACCGTGATGCCGCAGACGATCAGAAGGATCGAGACACCCAGCGCAGGCGCAACGGCGGTCGAGCGACCGCGTCCAAGCAGCAGCAGGGTGGCGTTGCCGATTAGCAGAGACGCGACGACGATCGCGGCCCCCGAGAGAATTGCTCCGAGCATCAAACGGGAAGGCTAGTCGTAGCGACCGTCGGCGTGAGCACGGAAATCCCCAACCTGCGATTGGTCAACCGAGTTCGAGGCTGGTGATGCCGAAAACCTGCGTAAGGGGAAGTTCCGGAACCTCTCCGCGATAGATGCGCGCCGTCTCGAAACTCCGCTCCATTCCCAGATCGGCACAGAGCGATACCGCAGCCTCATTGACGAGTGGAATGTCGAGAGATACACCTCCCCCAGCGCGTTGGGCCAAGGTCACGATGAGCGCGCGCGCCTGGGCCTCGTCGTGGCAGAAGACCGGGCCGACACGGTGTCCGGCGCTGGTTTGCCGTGAGGCAGCGAAACCGGCGAGTTCCCCTTCTTCGCCGACGATCACAAGTGACTCCCTCCCCTCTCCCTCGATCCAGGACGAAAGAAAGCCGGGGCGGGGGCCGAAGCAGTGCGCACCGTCGAATGCGACCAGCAGATCGAAGTCGACTTCGGTTGCTTCAATCACTTCTCCATCTGCAACTTCGGAGTCCGGCGGCTCAGAAAGCGTGAACCGCGCATTCCGGTACGCAACCGCGAACCCCTCGGATTCGTAGTTGGCTACCTGCTGTGGCACGGCATCACCCGCCAGCGTGGTGCCTTCGAATCGGCCAAGGACTTCATCCCAGAGGCGTTTGCCATATCCCTCTCCGCGATCTTCGGGGCTGACGATGTAGAAGCCGAGAAAGGTCACCTGATCGCAGCTGCGTACGGCCGAGATCGTCGCGACGATGCGGCCGTCGAACTCGAGACCGAAGAACCCTTCGGGGTCTGCTGCGTAGAAAGCGTCCGCATCAGTGAGGCCCGGCTCCCATCCCTCAGCGTCGGCCGCACGCACGGCATCCCGAACCTCATCCAGGTTCAGGTTTCTGATGCGTGGGACCGTAGTCAACGGCTTGAAGACGAGCGGTGCTAGCGGTACTCGGGGTTCGGATGGTCGGGCTGGGAGAGATCCCAGTCGTCGGCCGAATTGCCGTAGCCCGGAATGCCACCGGCGTCTTTGAGCATTCGTGCGAAGTGCAGGATGTTCCAGGCCATGAAGACGGCATTACGGGTAGTCCAGGCGTTATTCACTCCGCCTTCTTCTCCGTCGAGGTACGAGGGTCCCGGTCCGGCCTCGCCATCCCAGTAGCTGTCTGACTGGGGAGGCACCACACAACCGATGTGCTGCAGCGAGTAGAGGACCATCGCGCTGACGTGCTTTCCACCATCTTCGTTGCCGGTGGTGAGCGAGGCACCGACCTTGCCGTAGTAGGCCCACTGGCCCTTTTCATTGGTCTCACCTGAGTAGGCGTAGAGCCGCTCGATCACCTTGCGCGTCATCGAGCTTTGATCGCCCAGCCAGATCGGGCTGCAGATCAACAGGACATCCGCAGGCTTGACGAACTTCTCATAGATCTCGGGGAACTCGTCGGTCTCCCAACCATGCTCGGTCATGTCGGGCCAAGAGCCTGGCGGGATCTCGTGATCGACGGTACGGATCACATCGACTCGAGCGCCTACTCCCTCGAAAATCCTCTTGGGTATCTCGAAGAGCCCGTCGGTGTTGCTCTGCTCAGGTGAGCGCTTCAGCGTGCCGTTGAAGGCAAGGATCTTCAGGTCGTCGTACTTGCCGGGAGCTTCGGCGATCTGGTGATCGATGAAGCCCTGAATGTCTTCGGGGATAGGCACTGGAGTCAACCTACTTCAAAACCGACCGCGAGAACCTGGTCGCTACGCCTTGGATCTCTACTCCTCGAGTAGACGCTTCTGAGAAAGAACGTAGAGCAGACCAAGCGACGGAAGGCAGAGCACCCCGGCGATCAGGAAGACGATGATCACTACCAGCAGGGTCGAAGAGGCACCGGCGGCCTGATCGATCGTCAGCGAGGTCGGCAGTAGATACGGATGCTGCGCCACATACCAACCCCAGACCACAGCGACGAGAGCTCCCACGGCAAGCGGTCTGATCAGGATCTCGTAGCGCTTGAGCGCGAGCAGCACGAACGCTGCGCCGCCGGCAAGGGCAGAGAGGATGACCAGAGGAAGACCCGGGCCAACGAGCCCGTCGAAGACAAATCGCGCCTCCTCCCGTAGCGCGAAGATCCCGCCGAGAGCGAGTAGCCCTGCGACCACCGCAGAGACCAGAGCGCGCTTGTCGAAGTGCGCGGCGACCTTCTTCTCGCCTGCCGCTTTCGCGTCATGAGTGAGGAAGACTGCCGCCAAGTACGCCCCGCCGACCACGAAGAGCGCACCGATCACGAAAGGAAGCACTCCGATCCACGATCCGGTGGGATCGCCGTAGCCGTCTTTGGGAACCTCGCCCGAGGCGATCGCGCCGACTACGCAGCCCATGAAGAACGGGGTGATCAGCGAGGCGGTGGCGAAGACGCGGCTTGCTGTTTCGGTCCACGGACCCTCGATCGCGTGGCGAAAGGCGAATCCTGCTCCGCGCAGGACGATCCCTAGCGCTGCAAGTGCGATCGGGATATAGAGGGTGGTCATGATCGCGTAGAAGGCCTCGGGGAAAGCCGACCAGAGGACGACGAGGATGAAGATCAACCAGACATGATTCGCCTCCCAGACCGGAGCGAGTGAGTGGTCTATCCGCGCGCGAACCGCCTTGATGTCGCGAGCCTTCGCCTTCGTCTTGCCCCTGCCGAGCAGGAGATCCCAGATTCCCGCGCCGAAATCCGCACCCCCGAAGACTGCGTAGAGGGTCACTCCGAGCCAGAGGATCAGTGCGACTATCTCGGCTCGACTCACCCAATCACCTCGTGGCGGGCTTTCCGGTTGCCGGTCCGTACGGACCGCGTTCGTCGGGGGCAGGCTTCTTCTTGCCCTTCTTCTCGTCCTCGGCGCGCCAGCGTCGCGACATCGCGCGGAGCACTGCGATCGCGCCGACCGCCAGGGTCAGGTAGATCGCCATGGTGACCCCGAAGACCGCCCAGATGCCATCGGCCTTGGTCACGGCCTCTGAGGTGCGCATCACCTCGTAGACGATCCAGGGCTGTCGCCCTACTTCGGTGACTATCCAGCCCATCTCGAGCGCGAGTATGGCGAGCACGCCCGAAACAGCGACGGCTCTGAGAAACCAGGGAGTCTTTGGAATGTCGCGCTTGCGCCACCAGTAGAAGCCGAACCAGACCGAAAGCAAGGCAAGGGCAGACCCAATCCCGACCATTCCGTCGAACGAGTAGTGAAGGAGGTTCAACGCCTTGGGCTCGTCAGCCGCCGGTGCTTCGTTTAGGCCCTTGACCACTGTCGAGGTGCTGAACCCGACCAAGAACGAATTCAATCCTGGTATCGAGATACCCCCCTTCGTGCCGTCGCGGGTACAGACGCCGCCGACAGTCTCTGGCTGGTTGGGACCTGTGGTCGGGATGCACTCCATTGCCGCGAACTTGACCGGCTGCTGGTCGGCAACCGCGCGGGCCACAGCGTCACCGACCCCCATCTGTACCGGCGCTGCAATTGCTGCGACGGTGAGCGGGATCAAGAGACCGAGGCGGTGGTAGCGGTCGCGACGACCCTTGAGCATTCCCACCGCATAAACCGAGGCGACCAGGAAGCCGGTCACGATGAAGGTCGCCACATACATGTGGAGGAACTCGTGCCAGGCTGCCGGGTTGAAGAAGACCTCCAAGGGGCGAACCGAGGCAACCTTGCCGTCGGGGCCGAGGGTGAACCCCTGCGGCTGCTGCATCCAGCCATTGGCAGCGAGCACCGAGAAGGCGCCGCCAACTCCGGCGAGCGCGATCGGAACACCCGACCAGAAATGTGCCCAGCCCGAGAGACGCTCCCAGCCGTAGATGTAGATCGCGATGAAGATCGCCTCGAGGAAGAAGAAGATTCCCTCGAACGCGAACATCACACCGAAGGCATCACCGAAGCGATCCATCATCTCAGGCCAGAGCAGCCCGAACTCGAATGAAAGGACGGTCCCGGTAACCGCGCCGACCGCAAACAACACCGCCACCGCCTTCGACCAGCGCCTGGCCAGGAGCAAGGCGACTTCGTCGCCTTTCTTGCGGCCCTTGTACTCGGCGATCAACATGACAACCGGAAAGGCGACCCCGAGGCACGAGAGGATGATGTGGAACCCGAGGGTGAACGCCATCTGGTTGCGCGCGGCCAGCAGGTTGGAGGCCGAATCCGCGATGGGAAGCGCGGTCAGGAGATTCAGGGGATCCACAACGACAACCCTAACACCGCCTCACCGCGCTACTCAACGACACTTCGCCTGACAGAACCCGAAGACATCAGGATCATTCAATTTACGAGGCAAAATGACCTTGATCCGGTGCGGCGGCGGGCCGTGTTCACACGAATGACCGAAGTACTGGCCATACGGCAGCGAGGTACACATCACATACGCGGCCAGTTGCCTGCCGGCAAAGCGCGTACCGCGCCCACCTGAGAAGGAGGCGTAGTGAAACCCGCTCAGCTCCGAGGCAGGAACCTCGACGGTGGCATCCACCGTGTCGCGGGCGATCGTCACCATCGCGTCCTCATCCATGTCCAAGAGCCTAGAAGACCGCTACCTCGGCGGCATCGGCTATCGTCACCGCAGTGTCCAAGGCGATCTTCCACACCAACACCGGCGATGTAACCGTCGAGCTGTTCGACGCCGACGCCCCGAAGACGGTCGAGAACTTCCGCAAGCTCGTCGGCGATGGCTTCTACGACGGGTTGATCTTCCATCGCGTGATCCCCGACTTCATGATTCAGGGTGGTTGCCCCGACGGCACCGGCACCGGCGGCCCCGGCTACACCTTCGAAGACGAATTCAACGACCACAAGATCGTCAAAGGCGCTCTGGCGATGGCAAACGCCGGACCCAACACCAACGGATCCCAGTTCTTCATCGTCACCACCGACGCAGCCCCTTGGCTCGACGGCAAACACACGGTCTTCGGTGAGGTCACCGACGGAATGGACACCGTGTTTGCGATCGAAAAGACCGAGACCGGACCTGGCGACAAGCCGGTCACCGATCAGGTCATCGAGAGCATCGAACTCGTAGAGGAGTAGCGGCGATGGGCCTCGGAGACAGACTCCACAAGGCAAAGGACGAGTTGGTCGAGCCCCACGCTGACGGCATCTCGGAGTTGAAGGTAGGCGACCCCGCCTACGACGATTGGTCGGTGCTGCGTGACTTCTCGGATCTCGAGACCGCCCGGGCCTTCCGCCAGCAGCTGGAGGAGGCAGGTCTGAAGGCGGTGCTCACCGCCGACTCAGAGCCCGATGGCTTCGGCCACGGGGACATTGCGCTGCGCGTACCTCAGAGCGACTACGCCGAAGCCTCGAACTTCCTCGAGCCCGAAGTCTAGAGGGATTCCGTCAGAGATTGGCGGCTGGATCGTCGCCGATCCGGCCTCATCGAGCGCCGCTTCGCCTCTTGGTCAACCTGAGTTCGTACACCGTCGGAGCCAGCCATCCGTAGGTGGTGAGCGAGCGCTCTTCGCGCCAACTCGAGGGAAGCGCAATGAGGAAATCCTCGATCGAGGCTGCGGGAACAGAGGCGTTTGCCAACTCTTCGAGATCTACTGGACTTGGAGCGCCGTCCGCCATCTCCTCGAGATCCAGTGGACTCGGCGTGACGAGGAATATCCGCCCCTGTGATGCCTCCCTGAAAACTTGGTTTGCCACTCGACCCGAATCGACCGGGAGAAGACCCGGATACTGACCGGGCCCACTGGGCTTGCGGATGTGAAGGGCCTGTTCCAAAGTTGGAGCCCCGACACGGAAGACGAATTGGTCCCTGAATCGAGCGGAGCCGGGACCGAGTTCGACCTCGAGGCTCTGCCAGGCCCCCGGACCCGCCCAGGGCACGTAGACAATCGGATCACCGGGCTCTCCGAACCTATCCACGAAGTCGACGACCCCAGTGAAGTCGGGGCGGCGATTCGTCTCCCTGTTGACCGAGAGTGCCCCGATGAACATCCCCGCTATCAGCAGCACCGCACCGAGGATCCCAATCCGACGAGGCCGTGACACCACGAGTGCTCCGACCAGGATCGCCAGACCCGGGTACGAAGGCATCAAGATTCGCGGTGAGAAGACCCTCGGACCGAAAACGCTCACCAGACCCTCAGCGAATACAGGGGCGGCGACCAGCACCAAGAGAAGTAGGATCTGCTGCCCTGGCCTAAACTCCCTTCGCAGGAACAGACTGGACACACCGATTCCCACCCCCAGCCCGATCAGAACCAGTGCAGCGACGCCCGGTACCGCAAGCCCGGGAGAAACCCCGTCTGACGAAGCGAAATGCAGCAAGTCGCGGAAGAAGACATGGGGCGAGAGCGGCTCTGTAGAGCCGATCACATCCACATACGGATTAGTCGCATCGGCGATGTACTGCTCCAGCCAAGGTGACCACAGCACCACCGCCAAGAGCACCGACAGAACGATCGCCTTGCGGCTCCTCGGGTAGGTGACGAGCGCCCAGATCGTCTGGCCGGCGAGGATGAAAATAGCTGTGTAGTGCGTGTACATCGCGGCGGCCAGCAGGGCTCCGTAGAGGGCCCACCACCAGGCGTTACCTCGCTCGAGTGCTGTTAGCAAGAGAATCGTCGAACACAGGACGAGGAAGGCGAGAAGCGCATAGCCGCGGGCCTCGGTCGAGTAGAAGATCATCAGAGGGCTGAGCGCGACTAGAGCCGCCGCGACCATTCCCGCTCTCTTGCCCACCGTCTTGGATCCAAAGACGAAGACGAGCGGGATGGTCGCCACACCTGCGAGCAGCGAGGGTAGTCTGAGCAACCACGGATCGGGACCCAATTTCGAGAAGATCCACGCGATCGCGAAGTAGAGAGGCGGTGTCCACTCCTGAGGCCCCGCCACCTGAGCGAGCATGCCTCGAAAGTCGTGGTCGACCACGAAGAAGGTGGAGAGCTCATCTCCGAACAGGGAGTCGCCCATGAGAGGCAGACGGAAGGCGAGACCGACGGCTGTGACCAGCGTGAGGAGCCCGATCACCGCCGCATCGGTCGACAGGGCTGAATACGAAGGAACTCTGAGAGCAGGTGGAGTCGCAGACCCTCCCGATGTCATCGCCATCCCTCCTCCTCCGGCAGGATGACCTTGATCCGGTGTGGCGGGGGACCGTGCTCGCAGGAGTGACCGAAGTACTGGCCGTACGGAAGGGAGGTGCACATCACATAGGCCGCCAACTGTCGGCCCGCGAACCTGGTGCCCCGACCCCCCGAAAACGACGCGTAGTGGTAGCCGGTCAACTCGGAGGCCGGCACCTCTACGGTGGCGTCAACCGTGTCACGGGCGATCGTTACGAGCGGATCCTGATCCATGAGGGGAGCCTAGAAGAGCAGGCGAACGGCAGCATGGGCTATCGTCACGCTCCATGTCGAAGGTCATCTTCCATACCAACACCGGCGACGTGTCGATCGAACTGTTCGACGCCGACGCGCCGAAGACGGTCGAGAACTTCCTCAAGCTGGCCGGGGACGGCTTCTACGACGGGCTGATCTTCCACCGCGTCATCCCGGACTTCATGATCCAGGGCGGCTGCCCCGACGGCACCGGCACCGGCGGCCCCGGCTACACCTTCGAAGACGAGTTCAACGATCACAAAGTGGTCAAGGGCGCGCTGGCGATGGCGAATGCCGGTCCCGACACCAACGGCTCACAGTTCTTCATCGTCACCACCGACGCAGCCCCTTGGCTCGACGGCAAACACACCGTGTTCGGGGAAGTCACCGACGGTATGGACACCGTCTTCGCGATCGAGAAGCCCGAGACCGGCCCTGGAGACAAGCCGGTCGTCGATCAGGTAATCGAGAACGTCGAACTCGTAGAGGAGTAGCCGGCAGTGGGTCTGGGAGACAAGATCCACAAGGCGAAGGAGGAGTTCGTCGAACCCCACGCCGACGGGATCTCCGAGCTGAAGGTAGGCGACCCCTCCTACGACGACTGGTCGGTGTTGCGTGACTTCTCGGATCTGGAGACCGCCAGGGCATTCCGCCAGCAGCTCGAGGAAGCCGGCCTGAAGGCAGTGCTCACCGCTGACGCGGAGCCCGACGGCTTCGGCCACGGGGACATTGCGCTGCGCGTACCTCAGAGCGACTACGCCGAAGCCTCGAACTTCCTCGAGCCCGAGCTGTAGAGGAGAGTCACCCCACGGTCAGACGATGAATCCGAAGCCCTTCAAGCGACCGACGATCACGAGCCTGCTCATCGCAGCTGGCATCGCGCTGATCGCAACAGGTGGAGCCTTTGCTGCGGTCAAGGCGACGAGTGCAAAGCGCCAGGCTCTGGCCGAGACCGACTCGGTGGTTGGCGCCTCAGGCAAGACGCTCGGACTCTCGCGGGTAGTGGTGCCTCCAGGTACGAAACTCGCGCTCCACCGCCACGAGGGAACGCAGATCGCGCGGATAGTCAAGGGCACCCTGACCTACACAGTTGTCTCGGGGTCAGCCTCGCTCTACGACGGCGAACCGGGAAATGACGCCGCCCTAAGAAACGAGATCGATGCCGGCGAGACGGTCAAGGTGAAAGCCGGACAGTGGCTGATCGAGCCACCCACCGATATCCACCGAGCTGCAAACAAGGGCAGGACGCCGATCGTGATCCTGCTCTCCACGCTGTTCTCGAATGGTGCTCCTCCGTCGATTCCAGTCGATCCCGGGACCCTCGAAGACATCGCGCCGACCCGCGCACCTCTCGCCAGCGCTGCGTACAAGTCGCCGAAGCGCGTGG
The DNA here is from genome assembly GCA_040375675.1 of Thermoleophilales bacterium. Taxonomy (GTDB): domain Bacteria; phylum Actinomycetota; class Thermoleophilia; order Solirubrobacterales; family 70-9; genus CAIUSP01. The sequence continues at coordinate 16,401 of JBEIRY010000016.1, forward strand.
GGCGCTACCTGACCAATAAGTTCTTCCACCTCCTGGTGGCAAAGAATCGGCGGGGGTTGCGCAAGTTCCTCGCGAAGGGATTCCAGATCGAGCGCGCTGACGGCACTGGCATTACCGGGGCCAAGAACTACATCGCCGATCTCCCCAACGTGAAGCGATTCCGACTCAGTGGGTTCCGCGCCTCGCGATCAGGAAGGGTTCTGATGGTGCGTTATTACTCGCAGGCGACCGAGTCGTTGAATCAAGCGCCGATCACCACCAGCAAAGCACCCCGCCTCAGCACCTTCATCTGGTCCGGCAAGCGCTGGCGGATGACCTCCCACTCGAACTTCGCAGTACTGCCGAAGTAGGGACCAAGAGCAAGATCTCAGCGGGTTCGCGCGTCGCTGAACTCGTAGACGCTTGGCGCGTAGCCCTGCGCACCGGGGAGGCGGATGAACCTGGTCACCTCGTATCCGTCGGGAAGTCCCGAGAGGAACTCTCTGACCAGTTCGGCGTCGGGAGTTCCCGGCTTTCCCAATCGATCCGGCACAACGCCCTGCCGGAGGATCAGGAACACGCGGCCTGAGGCGCTCCGCGCTGCCGCCCTCTGGGCAACACGCTGAGGGTCAGGCAACGGAACGAATACGGGCAAGACGCCCGGTATCCGGCCGTTACGAGTCAGCTGATCGGCCGTGGGGAAGCCGATGCGATCGACCGAGAATCCGTCGGGTCCGGAGTACAGATCTGATGCGACCAACTCGACATCGAGGCCCAGTAGGTCGCCGCTGGCCTGAGCCGGGAGATCGACTACCGAATCGCCAGAGCGACCGTGAGCAACGAGGAAGGAGACGATCCGGTTGTAGTCGGGGCGCCGCTGGTCGTGAGCCATCGTGCGCACTCCTCCAACGGTCATCGCACCGACCACCAGTACAACCGCGATCAGGCGCAGCCTGGGGCGCGCAGACCAGACGATCATCCCTACAGCCAGGGCAAATCCCGGCCATGAAGCGATCAAATTGCGAGGCAAGAAGACGCTCGGACCGACCAAACTGTAGAAACCGGCCCCCACCGGAGCAGCGATGGCGAGCAGGATGATCAGGGTTTGATTGCGGTTGGGGCGACTCATTCCCCTGACGGCCCGATCCACGAGGCCGATCGCGATACCGAGACAGAACGCAACCACAGCCGGAATCCCCGGAAGGCTGGAGAGTTTCACCGCGCTCAAAGCGCTGAATACCCAGTGGCTGGAGAAGACCACGAAGACTTTCCCATCGAAGGGCGCGAAGAAGTCGGTGATCATTGCTCCGGGCGCATCACTATCCGCGCGATAGCCGGAAAGCCACGGGACGAAGAGGATCGCCGCCGCAACCAGCGACAGGATGATTTCGCGGCGACGATCCTTCCAGACGATCAACGCCCAGCCGGTCTGGACAGCGAGGACGAAAACAGCCGTGTAGTGCGTGTACATGGCGAGTGCAATCAAGACCGCGTACAGGCCCCAGCGCCACCAGGTAGAGGTGCGAAGGGCAGCGATCAGTGCAAGGGTCGAGCAGAGGACGAGAAAGGCCTCCAGCGCGTAGGCCCGCGCCTCATCGGAGTAGAAGATCATCAAGGGGCTGACTGCGACGAGCGCAGCCGCCACCAGCCCCGGACCACGGCCCACGGTGCGAAGTCCCAGCAGATAGGTGAGAGGAATCGTGGCCACACCGACCAGAAGCGAGGGAACCCTCAGCAGATCGAGCGAGTCGCCGAGTTGGGCGAACAGCCAGGCGATCGCGAAGTACAGCGGCGGGGTGGCCTCCTGTGGCCCGCGAACGATCGCCATAGCCTCGCGAAGTCCATGTCCGTGGACCACGTAGAAGGTCGACAGCTCATCGCCAAACAGCGAATCCCCGATCGCGGGCAGGCGCAACAGGAGTCCAACCAGTGTGATCAGCGCCAGTGTGGCAACGGAGAGGCGCTTCGCAACCTGACCGCCGAAAGGAATCAGCATCGCTCTGGCGTGATGGCAATGCTGAATGAAGCCGATCTTGGGGCCACCCTCGTACCTCTCTCCCTTGCGGCAAGGAACATAGGTGCGGGTAATACCGTCGGCCGAGATGAGACTGGCGGAGTAGACGAAATCGAATGAGGGATTGCGCAACATCTTTGCGGCGGTTGCGCCTCTGAAGGCTGCGAAGTTGCCGGTTGCGGCGGTCACTCCGGTGAGCGCGGCAAACAGGACCCGGTAGAGCGGATAGAAGAGCTGCATAGAAAATGCCCCACGGCGACGGCCTGTCCGCTTGGCGAGCACCACCCGCATCGGGTCCGAAGCCGACGGGCCAACCTTCGCCAGCAGCTTTGGAACATCCTCTGGCGCATCCTCACCGTCGGCGTCCATGGTCACGATCAGGTCCTCGTCATCGATCGCCGGGACCAGATCGCGCAAGGCGTGGACTATCGCCTGCTGGTTTCCCTGGTTGTCTCGGGGAGTGACCAGCCTGACCTCCGGCAGGTCTGCGATCCGTGCGATCTCGGGATCAGCACCCGCGCTGTCGTCGAATACGACGAACCTGCGATCAGCCTGGCTCAACGCCGGATCCGAGTCGAGGGCAGCGTTGAGGCGCTTATGCAGGATCGTCCAGGAAGGAACGTCGAAGTAGACCGGGCAGACGATCCAGATCCTCTCCGGCGGCTTGGGGCCCCTGGCGCTCAACCCGCCACCACTAGCCCGGAAACGCGACCGCTGCCATCGGTTCGACCCGATACGAGGTGATCAGCCCGGCGAGCGCGTAAGGATCGGACTGCGCGTAAGCCTCTGCCTCTTCGGCGGAGCAGTCGAAGATCAAGATCGCACCGTTCGGAGGGTCGCCGGTTGCGCCGACCAGCAGCAGTTTCCCCTCCGCTTCCCACTCGGCCGCTTGCGCGAGATGTGCCTCGCGGTGCGGTCCGCGTCGCTCGAGCATGTCGGGCGGATACTCGTAGGTGAGCAGGTGCAGTGGACGCGGTTCGGAGAGCATGGACATCTTCGGACCTAGCGCTCGAGCGCCTCGGGTATGTAGAGCGCCAGATGCTCGTCGATCGTCTGGCGAACCCACTCTTGCTCGACTGGCGAAGCCATCCTGAACCGCCCGAGCAGCATCGCCTGGTCGTCGAGAGGTAATCCTGCGATCTCCCAGCTCACCGCGAGATGCTCGAAGAGCATCTCGGAGCGTCGGCGCCAGACATCGTCGGCCGTGTCTGCTGCATGAGCTGGGCCGGATGAGATCTTGGCGATCGTGCGCCGTGACAGCTCGCGCCTCAGGACCAGCCGATTTCCCTCGGCGTCGGTGTAGACCTCGGTCGGAGCCTTCTCTCGCTTGCGCTTTGCCATCTGTCGGTAGGAAAGCACCTCAGGGCCGCTGGATGAAGGTTCAAACCGCGGCTACGAGTGGCAGAATCAAGATCCAGTGAGCGGCTCGCCACCCAAGACCAACTTCTGGCATCCCTTCGCCCCTATGGGCGCGGTCGAAGGGCACGAGTTCGTGATCGACCGTGCCGATGATGTCTGGGTCTGGGATACAGACGGCAACCGCTACCTCGATGCGACCGCAAGCCTCTGGTACTCGAACATCGGCCACGGCCGGGCCGAGATGGCCGACGCGATCCACGAGCAGATGGGCAAGCTCGAGGCCTACTCGGCATTCGGCGATCTCGCCAACCCAACCGCACTAGAACTGTGCGATCGGCTGGTCGAGCTATCAGACGGACGGATGGGAGAGGCCAAGGTCTTCCTCGGCTCGGGCGGCGGCGACGCGATAGATACCGCCGCAAAGCTGGCCCGGCGCTACTGGCAACTGTCCGGTGAACCAGAGCGCATACACCTGCTCAGCCGGACCCAGGGCTACCACGGAACCCACGGGTTCGGAACGGCGATGGGTGGAATAGAGCCGAACCGCGAGGGCCTCGGCCCGTTGATGGAGGAGACCGCTCGCACAGCGCATCACGATCTGGATGCACTCGAGGCCGAGATAGAGAGGCTGGGCTCTGAGACAGTTGCGGCCTTCTTCTGCGAGCCGGTTATCGGCGCCGGTGGTGTTCACCCGCCCAGCGAGGGCTACATCGAGGGCGCAGCCGAGCTCTGCAAACGCCACGGGATCCTGCTGGTGATCGACTCGGTGATCTGTGGCTTCGGCCGACTCGGCAGTTGGTTCGGCTTCGAGCGCTGGGATATCGAGCCCGACATGGTCAGCTTCGCCAAGGGCGTGACCAGTGGATATCTGCCACTCGGAGGTCTGCTGATCAACGAGCGGGTAACCAAACCCTTCTGGGACAGCCCCTCCGACCCGCCCTTCCGCCACGGGCAGACCTATGCCGGCCACTCCGCTTGCTGCGTCGCCGCGCTCAAGAACATCGAGATCATGGACCGCGAAGGGCTGCTGGAGAAGGTCGTGACGAACGAAAAGATCTTCTACGACGCCTTCACGGCACTCGAGGGGCACGACGCGGTCGGCGAAGTCCGTGGAGGAGTTGGCCTGCTCGCCGCTGTCGGCCTGCACCCCGACCTGCTGGCAGAGCGCCCGACTGCTCCGGTGGAGCTCGGCAAGCTGGTCCGCGAGAAAGGCGTACTGGTGCGGCCGCTTGGTGACGGCGTTGCCACCTCTCCCCCGCTGATCGCAGAGCTCGAGCACTTCGGCGAGATCTCATCTGCAATTGCCGCCGGGCTCGAGGAACTTTGAGAGCAAGACTCTCACCGCGCACTGGTGTTGAAGTAGCGATGGCTCGTACACGGATGAACCTGATTGCTTTACTGGCGCCGCTGATCCTGCTCGTGGTGATGACGGCGACAATGGCCATACCCAGCGCTGACGCCTCGGGTCAGCCCTGGACCAAATCAGCCGACAAGGCGAAGCTGAGCAAGATCTGGGCGATCGGCGATGTCGGCGAGGGCGCACTCGGCCAGCCGAGCGCCGATCTCGTCGCCTCGAAGGCGATTCGCTACCTGCTCTACCTCGGTGACATCTACCCCAACGGCAGCGCCGCAGACTTCGCCGACAACTACGCGCCGACCTTCGGTCAGTTCGATGCCAAGGCGGTACCGACGATGGGAAACCATGAGTTCCCCGACAGGGCAACCGGTTTCGACCCTTACTGGGATGACGCGCGCGGATCTCGGCCACCGAGATACTTCAGCTTCACCGCATCTGGCTGGCAGTTCATCGTGCTCAACTCCGAGATGCCAACCAACGCGGGTTCATCGCAGCACAGCTGGCTGAAGCACCTGCTTGCCAAGACCAAATCCCGCGGCAACTGCCGGATCGCGCTGAGCCACCGCCCCCGCTACAGCGGCGGCGCGCACGGAGACAACGCCTCGATCGAACCGCTGTGGAAGTTGCTCGCCAACCGCGCGCGGGTCTGGCTCTCTGGCCACGATCACGACATGCAGCGCTTTGCCTCGAACCGAGGGATCGTGCAGTTCGTCTCGGGAGCCGGCGGCCGTGGCCACTACCCGGTCACCGACTCCAGCGACGCGACCCTGAAGTTCTCGAACGACACACTCGACGGTGCCCTGCGGCTGGTGCTGAAGCGCAAACGCCACGGTCGCTCCCGCATGAGATGGGCATTCGAGTCGGCTCCCGGCGGAGCCCAGTTGGCTGCCGGGAATCTGGGCTGTAAGCGCAAGGGCTAGCGAGATAGTCGCAGGCGCGGCCTGACGGATATCGATCGCACGGGAAGCCCGCGCGCCGCGGTCCCTGCCCACAGAGCTGACCTCGGGGTTCGCTCAGCCCTTGGCCGGGTTCGCCTGAGCCCAGGCGATGATCTTCTTCGAGTTGCCTATGCCGGTGCCGTCGTCGAACTCGAGGGCGGGAACCCAGGTCTTGCCGGTGATCTCCTCGACCCTCCGGCGCTTCGGTTGCATCCACAGAGGAAGCGGTCCGAGACCGTAGACCTTCACCACCTCGGGGTCATAGCCGGCATCGAGAAGAGCCTGATGGGCATCGCCGCAGGGGTGCCGGTGCCCCAAGATCACGAACTTCCAGTCTCCGTAACAAACGTAGAGCTTCATAGACCCGAGAGGTTAATCGACATCCGCTCGGGGTGAGGAGCGGGAGACACGCTGGTTTCGCGTCAGCACGGTGGGACTGATGTAGCCGGAAACTTCGGACATGTCGATCACGACCAGGCGCACGCCGTCGCTCTTGTTGCCCTCGATCGATTTCACTGCGCGGCCGGTGCGGTCGGCCTGGATCACAACACCTACATGACCCTCTCCGTAGGCCACCAGATCGCCCGGGGTTGCGCGGAGAGTCCAGTGCCTGGTGCGCTTGGCCCACTTGCTCAGGTCGCGAACCTGGATTGCCACTGTGCGACCGCCGAAAGAGCGCCGCAGGAAGTTCGCGCCGAGGTAATCGGTGAATCCCGCCTTCGACCACGACCAGGTACCAAAGGCAACACACCACTGATCGCCGATGCTGTACGGCGCGATCGCTCCGCGGCCGAAGTGATACCGCGGGACGTTGTCGCTGCGGCGCTCGCGAACGCCGCGGCCGAGCTCGGACCGCACGGTGGTGAGGATCGTGCTGCGCTTACCGAGGGGCGATGGCGTCGGCTCGGGATCCGTTGAAGGATCCGGATCCACGCTCACGCCGCCGGCGCTCGCCGCAGCAGGCATCGCAAGCAGCGCGAGCGCCATGAGCACGCTCGCCGCCAAGCCTCTATGTCGCCTGATTCGAGTCTTCATCGTTCATGCGCCTTTCCCCCTGCTGCCCCATACTCCTGCCGGGCCTGCCGGGCGAGATTGCAGACGCTTGCCTAACTCTCAGGGTAGTCATGCAGCGCGGCCGGCTCATGAAGATCCCAATGAAACGGGTGATTTCTTGCCTGCCCGTTAACGGTCAGTTTCCGGTTGAAAGGTCAGCAGCCCCGCAACCTTTGCCTGCCATACTCGTTATCTAGTCGAGTAACCAAAGCCTGCACCCAACGAAGGAACGAATCACCAAAACTGAGGAAAAGTCTCCCGAGAAAATTGCTCCCGCTTCTGTCGGGTCGCGAGATACCACATGGAGATGGGGCAGTCATCCATCGAAATCCGAGACACCCGCTACCTGGTTTGGCAGCGCCCTCCCCTACCTTCAGATCCGCACCCGCTTTGTAGTAGCAATCATCTGTGGCCTTCTCTGGGCCGCGCTCTCTTCCTACCTGGCTCTTCCCTGGTTCAACGACCTTGGTGAACTGATCACATTGCCGCTTGCGATCGCGGTGATCGCAGGCATAGCGATTCTGCCGGGGTATCTGACCGCGTTCTTGATTACCAGCTTGGTACTCGACCGATCACGAGAGATCAAAGCGCCTGAAGCGCAAGGCGAGCGACAGCGCTGGCCGGGTATCACCTTGATGGTCGCCGCCTTCAACGAGGAGTCGCGCATAGCCGAGACCCTTGAGTACGCGCTCGTATCGAACTACCCGGGCAAGCTGCATCTGCTGGTTGCCGATGACGGCTCAACTGACGAAACGGCGAACATTGTCGAGCAGCTCGCCCGATCGAACAACGGTTCAGGAAGAACCGTCGAGTTGCTGCGCACCGAACACTCCGGTAAAGCCAACACACTCAACGCAGCACTGAAAGGTGTCAGGACCGACCTACTGGCGACGATCGACGCCGACACCCTGCTCGGCCGCCAATCGCTCACCCGCGCTGCCGATCGTCTGCTCAACTCGCCCGATGAGACAGAGGCGGTCGCTGGAGCGGTGATGGCACGAAACTCGCGGGTTAACTTCCTCACCCGCTTGCAGGAGTGGGACTACGAACTGGGTATTGCGTCGATAAAACGCTCCCAGGCAATCTGGCAGTCCACGCTCGTCTCGCAGGGTTCGTTTTCGGTCTACAAGACCAAAGCAGTCAAGGCGGCTGGCGGCTGGCCTGACTCGATCGGCGAGGACATCGTGCTGACCTGGTCGTTGCTGGCCTCCGGCGCGGATATCGGCTTCGAACCCACGGCGCTCGCTTTCACCGAGGTTCCCTCCCGCTTCGGACGGCTGGCCCGCCAGCGCTCGCGCTGGGCAAGGGGGATGATCGAAGGCCTGAAGGCCTACGGGTTCCGGATCTTGCGCCAACACCGGATGGCCTCGCACGGAATCGTGATCAACCTGCTCTTTCCGTGGATGGACCTCTGCTACACATTCGCATTCCTGCCCGGGATCGTGCTCGCCTGTACCGGCAACTTCGCGATCGTCGGTCCGCTCACCCTTGCCGTGCTGCCGCTGAACCTGCTGCTCTCAGGCCTGATGCTGCGAATGCAAAGAAAGGTATTCAGTGAAGTGAGCCTCTCGGTCCGGCACAACCCGATCGGGTTCCTGAGCTACCTCTTCCTCTACCAACCGTTGATGTCTCCGCTTGCTGTGATCGGCTACGGGCAGGAGATCTTCAGGCGACCGCGGAGGTGGTGAGCATTGGCCTCCAGTAGTGACCCTAAACGCGGCTCTGGCAGCTCCACGCCGGCCGAACTGCTGACGGCAGCCTTCGATGACGCGACTATCGGTATGGCAATCATCATGGTCGGTCCCACTCCAGGCGACGACCGAATCCTCCGCTGCAACTACGCGCTATGCAGCATTACCGGCCACTCCGAAACCGTCTTGCTCGAAGGCGGTTTGGCCCTTTTGGATGTCTCATCTGAATCGCGTCAATCCGAGAGGCTCCGAAGCACCGGCGCAGGCAGGGGGCGAGTCGAGTTCGAACACAGCATGACCACCGCAGACGGCAATTTGATCTGGGTGATGATCACCCTCTCAACGGTCAGGCAGGAAACTGGCGGCAGCGAATACCGGTTGCTCCAGATCCAGGACATCTCCGACCGACGCGACTATGAGTCACGCCTGCAGTTTCTCGCCGGACACGATCCTCTAACCGGCTTGACCAATGTAAGGCGGCTGATAGAGGTGATGGATCAGAGTTTTGCCTACCAAAGCCGATACGGAGGCGACGCGGCCTTGCTCAGCTTTGATCTAGACAACTTCAAGGCAGTCAACGACTCGATCGGACACGCCGAAGGCGATCGAACGCTGAAAGCATTCGCAGCAAGGATCAAAGACCACAGCCGTGGTGCCGACACGGTGGCACGGCTGGGTGGCGATGAGTTTGCGATCTTCCTGCCCGGAACCAATTTGGCTGACGCGACAAGCGTCGGCAACGCGATACTTGCCGACCTCCGCAAGAACCCGGTTGCCATAGGCGCCCAAGGAGTGGAGGCCCTGATATTGAGCGCCAGCATCGGCGCAACGGCGCTCAATGGGCGAGATGACATCCAAGCTCCGGAATTGATCTTGGAGGCAGATGCTGCGATGTACTCGGCAAAAGCCGGCGGACGAAATCAGATCGCCCCCTTCCCCGTAGATAAGCCAAAAAAGATGTGGGAGAAAACGCGATTGACTTGGGTCGAGAGAACCAGACGGGCCCTCGACGCAGATGACCTCTTCCTCGATGCCCAACCAGTAAGGCGTATCGGCACAGGGGCCACCGCCTTTCACGAAGTGCTGCTGAGGATGAACGACCCTGAGGAGGGAATCGTCTACCCCCCGAGCTTTCTATATACCGCCGAGCGATTCGGACTTTCTGCAGAAATCGACAGCTGGGTTTTCAAAACAGCCCTTGCGGCTCTTGCAAGAAGCTCAGATACCACGACACAGGTTTCGATAAACCTGACTGGCTCTTCGCTTTCAAACTCCTCAGGCTTTCTCAACGAAATTCCACAGATGATCAAGGCGGCGGGAGTAGACAGCAGCCGAATCATCTTCGAGCTGACCGAGCAAGTCGTTATCTCCGACCTAGAACGCGCACGCAGCTTCATCGAGGAGGTGCGAGAGATCGGCTGCCGGTTTGCCCTCGACGACTTCGGCGCAGGTTTCGGTGGCTTCTACTACCTGAAGAATCTGCCGATGGACCTACTGAAAATCGACGGAGAGTTCGTTCGCTCGCTGACTGACTCGAAAGAGGATCAGGTGATCGTCCGGGCGATCACCGAGATGGGTCAGGGGATGAATCTCGAGATCGTCGCCGAGTACGTCATCAACGCCGCTACCGAATCGTTATGCGGCGATCTCGGCGTGGATATGGCACAGGGCTCATTTATCGGTCCGCCTGTCCGCATTGAGCAGGCGCTGGGCCTGGATCAGTAGCCGGGCAGTAGCGGCGCGCTCGCGGCGCGACTCCCGGTTGGGCTTGGAGCGCTCGGGCTTGAGCCGCTTTGCCCCCACCAATGCCTCTGCGGCATCGGGTCTTGCGAGTCGGTCCTTCACTTGATTCACCTCGGATGAGGGGGTTACTGGCCGTGAATCTGACCCGAAGAGTGCCGCGAGACCGGTTACCCCCGTAAATCGGCCTCGCGGGTCACCCCGGGCGCGTAAATGGCCGAATAAGTATCCGAGAGTCCTACTCTGTCCAACGGATTACGCACATCAATAGTAACTGATGGCCGCCATCTCGCCCAGACCTCGAAGCCCTCATGGCTTCTCCGCTTGGTCAGCCTGCCCCGCCAGAGCCGGACTCAGCGCCTTCATCAACTCCAGCGGCAGCGGGAACACCACGGTCGTGTTCTGGTTCGAGCCGATCTCCAGCAGCGTCTGCAGGTAGCGCAACTGCAGCGCAACGGGATTGGGGCTGATCACATCCGCGGCTTGCGCAAGCTTCTCAGCCGCCTCGAACTCCCCTTCGGAGTTGATGATCTTCGCTCGGCGCTCGCGCTCGGCCTCTGCCTGACGGGCAAGGATGCGCTGCATCTGCTCGGGGATCTCCACATCCTGCTGCACCATCGAGATACCTCTGCACGCTCTGACGCCCTTCTGGGGGTTAGGCTGACGAGCTTCAAGGTTAACCCATCGATCCCAGCGCCCCTCGGAACGAATCGAATCGTATGGATTTACCGACTGCGCTCCATCTGGGTTCCGGAGGGGCTGATAGTTTCCCCGCGGTGAAGAGGACTGCCGCACTCATCTGCTCAGTCGCCCTCCTTCCGGCCTCGGTAGGTCTGGTCGCCTGCGGTGACAGCACGAAAAGCGTAAGTGCAACCCTGCCCGACGGCCAAGTCACCACCAGGACCGTCCCCGACGTCAAGTTCGCAAAGACGAAGTTCGTCCTCCATACGGGCCTCGCCCTCGGTGCCTTCAAACGCTGGATCTACGACCCATGGAAGGACGGCTCGTTCAGCCAAGGCGCCGAAGGTCGCAAGAAGGCACTGGTCAAGGCCGGGCTTGCGGGAGCCTTCACCCTGCGCGAGCTGAAAGCGGCCCGTGATGCAGCGCTCTCCGACGACCAGCTGCGAGGACTCGGCGACAAACTCTCTTCGACGATCGGATTGGTCACCGCGTTCATTCCCGGCCTCGAGAAGGGGAAGATCAGCACCCTCCAGATACTCGCTCTGTCGGGAGCGTTTGCCGGGATAAAGGCTCTCGCCGCCAAAGATGGCGCGCCGGTCAAGCCGATCATCTCGCAGATTCCCGGTCTTTAGAGACGACCGGGACTAATCCGCGCGGGCACTCTGCATGCCTGCAGCTACTGGCCTGTCAGGACCAGGATCAGCATCACCAGAGAGATGAACGCCAACGCGTAGGTGTAGAGCCACGGGAGGCGTTTGCGTTGGAGGAAGAAGAGGACCCCCAGGAAGAAGGCCACCCCCACCCCCAACGCGGGCATCAAGCCGGTGCCGAGGTTGCCCGCGATCACCGTGTAGGCAAGGGCGTACGGAACGACCGAGAAGGTCGCCTTGAGCAGGTCGGAGCGGTCGGAGCGGAGCACGAACCAAGTCAGCACCCCAAAGAGGATCAGGAGGGTCGAGAAGGCGATGACGCGGATCCAGCCGTTCTCATCGGGATCGGAAACGGACAGAGCCTCGAGGCCGAGTATCACCAGCTGATGGACTCCCGAAATGAGCGCGATCAGCGCCACGAACATGGCCAGGCCGCCAACGGCCACGATCAACGCTGGGCGCAGGTACGACTTGGAGATGCTCTTCATCGAGTCCACCGACTCATGGTGACAGGCACGAGAGGTGCCATATGGAGGCTCTACTCCAGATTCTCCTGGACCACGTGCGCGGACGGGTGGATGCTGACTACCCGGTTGACCTCATCGCTCACGCCCTCGAACTTGTGGCGGGTATCGGCCGGCACGATCACGAGGTTGCCGGCTGCCACCTCTGTTACCTCCGTCGCCTCTCCCTCGATCCTGAAGGCCACCGCACCCGACTCGACCAGAAAGATCTCGGCGTAGGGATGGATGTGCAGCGGAGGGCCATCACCCCGCGGGAACTCGGTGACGAAGATCGAGACAGGTATCTCGTCGGCACCTTCGAATCGGGCGAGGGTGCTGCTGAGCCGTGAGTCCTCGAGGGGGTGGACGGAGATCATCAGCTCACACTAGTCGAAGGTCGATGCCCACCTGCTCAGCGGACGGCTGGAACACCAGAAGGAGTGCTGACAGATGCGCGCAAGTAGACCCTGCCACGACTTCGCCTTGAGAGACCGAAGGTGCGGCCGAGCATGCCAGTTCCACCTCCCCGGCGCGGATCAGACTCCCGTCACACTCGATCGACGCGTC
>JBEIRY010000011.1:0-36471 GCA_040375675.1 Thermoleophilales bacterium
CACCAACCATGAAGCCCGGTGCGCCACCGAGCGCATAGCCGGAGAAGACCGCCAGGTCTGTGGTCGGCACGACATTCGGGATCGGTGAGAAGACAACTCTTCCGGCCGCGGCAAGGGCCGCCATCGCTGCCACCAGCGCGATCACCTGTGGTCGCGGACGCGAGCGCTCGTACCAGAGTGCGCCGCCGACCAGCGCAGCTGCCAGCAGTGACATCGATGCCGCCTGCCAGCTCACAGGGAGTCCTCGCGCGCAAGATCATTGGAGATCTGCTCGACACGAAGCGAGAGATCTTCGGCGGTCAGCGCAACGCCGTCGGTCAATCGCGATACCTCGGTCGAAAAATGCAGCCCGTCGGAGAGGATCTCTCTGGCCTGGCCGTCGGCGATCACGCGACCTCGCGCCAACAGCACGACTCGATCGGCGAACCCGGCAGCGAACTCGACATCGTGAGTTGCGATGACCAGCGCACAGCCACGGGCGGAGAGACCTCGTGCCAAGTCGGAGAGATCTGCCTTTCGGCCGCGATCCATCCCACGGGTTGGTTCGTCGAGAAGGAGCGCAGATGGAAGGGGGTCGCCTTCCGAAGAGCGCCCCGCTATCACCAGCGCAACCGCGAGGCGCTGGCGCTCTCCCCCGCTCAGATCACGCGGGTCCGCGTCTTCGAAGCCGCTGAGGCCCACGGCCTCGAGAGCCACTCCACCGGCCGGCCCCGGAAGCTCATCGCCCACCCGCTCACGCACCAACATGTCCGCGGGACGCTGGGGGAGCATCGCCACGCCGGCATCGCCATGCGAGATACGACCCTCAAAAGGGTCGAGCAGCCCGGCTGCAACTCTCAACAAGGTGGTCTTTCCGGCACCATTTGCCCCCATCAGGGCAACACGCTCGCCGCCTCGCACATCGATGCTCGCGCCACGCAGCGCCGGCGATTCATCAGCGCCCCCTCCCAATGAAACCTGGACCCGCTCGAGCGACAGCGCGAGGTCGGTCGATCCGCTGATCTCTTTCGTAGACGCTTCCTGACCGGTCTGAGAGCCGATGGAGCCGAGGGCGCATCGCTCTCTGATAGCCATGCGCGCCTTCCTCCGAGAAACCACCGCACGAGCGCCAACCGCACGTAGAGCGTGCGCTCCCGGGGTTGCAAGGTCCTGCTCGCTGTCGAGCGACCATTCGAGGAAGTCGTCGGGGGCCCCGTCGAAGGAGATCCTTCCGGAGCGCATCGCAATTGCCCTGTCTGCCCCCTCGAGACAGCGCTCCAGGCGGTGCTCGCAGCAGATCACAGCCACCCCGAAATCCTGGTTCAACCGCCGCAGCGTCCAAATCAGCTCGTCTCCTGCGACCGGATCGAGTTGCGAGGTCGCCTCGTCGAGCAGAAGCAGCGCAGGTCTCGAAACCATCGCGGCCCCGAGTGCGACTCGCTGCAACTCGCCGCCTGAGAGCGTCCCCGTCTGTCGCTCGAGCAGGTGGTCTATCCCGAGCGAAAGTGCCGTCTCCTCTACCGATCGGGCGATCTCGCCTTCGGCGATACCACGCAACTCCAAGGGCAGGCGAAGCTCTGCGAGCACAGTCGTGCTCACAACCTGAGACTCTGGGTCCTGAGCAACCAGACCGACCTCCGTCGCGAGCTCTGCCGGCCCGTGGTCTCGGACATCCAAGCCCGCAACTTCGAGCTCGCCCGAGATATAGCCACCGTGGAAGTGCGGCACCAGACCACAGGCAGCACGGATGAGCGTCGTCTTTCCCGAGCCCGACAGCCCGGCGAGGACGACCATCTCGCCCCGCGAGATCTCGAGATCGATCGAATCGAGCGCCAACGGTCCGTACTCTGAGCCCCCGTCACTCTCACCAGTAGCTGTCAAAGGTGCCGGGTACCTGTAGTCGAGGTCCGTGCATTTCAAGGCCAGCGAGATTCCCGAGGACGTCACCTCGTCCACCTCCGCGCACCCAAGCCCCAGGGAATCAAAGAGAGACTCGCGAGGATTGGAATCAGGACCACGAGCATCAAGGTGGTTGCCGATAGACCCATCGAAACCTCCGGGTACGAGGTGAAGTTCGTGGCGCCGGCAAACAGACAGAAGCCGGCCGCGACCGCAATCGCACCAGCGGAGAGCAAGGGCCAAAGGCCATCGTGTGCAGCGGCTCGCGCTGCTTCGACCGGGCCCATTCGCCGCTTGGGAGGGAGCGAGTGCCCGCGCAGCTCCAGGGTCGCCGCCACCTCGACTGAACGATCGAGAGATCCAGCGACCACGCGGCGGGCCAACTCCGCCTTGCCGACAGGCGCCGCGGCGGGGCCCCGGAGATCGACTCCTTCCTTCAGTCGCGTGTAGTCGGCTGCTGCGACCGGGACCAGTCGCGATACCAGCGTTGCTGTCAACGCGGAATGCCGTGCGACCGGCCTGAGCGCTGCAAGCACCCGATCCGGGTCGACGCAGGCGGACCAGACCGCAAAGAGCAGTGCCACCGAGACCACTCTCAGCGCAATCACTCCTCCCGCGGCAAAGGCCTCGAGGGTGATCTCGCCTCCGATTATCGGGATATCAGGGCCCCGAAAGAGCACGGTCGATCCACCGTGGCTGACCAGCCCATTCACCACGATCATCAGGATCGCCAGCGGGATCGAAAACCTCAACGCCTGCCGCATCGCCGGCTTCGCCCCGCAGGCGAGGCCGAGCATCCATGCCGCAACGCCCACCGAGGCGATCACCAGAGGGCTCTCTGCAGCCAGCGCAAGCACTCCCAACACCGCGAGGGGCGCAGCCGATATCACGGGGTGTGCGCGGTGCAGCGGGCTGCTGCCGGGCTTGAATGCAAACGCAGCAAGCGTTGCCTGTCGAGACTCGTTCACGGGCGAGGGACCTCCAAAGGTGCCGCTCCAGGGCCTCCCGGATAGACGACGGCGTAGCGGCGCACTAAGTCCGCGCTCGCAAGATGGCGTGGCACCGTCGACTCGTCACTGCCGGTGACGACCCAGACCGCGCGATCGGGGCGGTCAGACAATGCGGCAATCAAGCCTGATCGCGCCGCCGCGCCGACTGGATCGCCCGAAGAGTCGAGCGCCTGGAGCGCCCAGCTGTCGCCTAGCGATTCGAAGCGAGCGTAGACGCCGCTCACGGACGGTCCGCGCTCGATCGAGGAGGCGAGGGGGTCACTGCGGAGTTTGTCCCAGGGGCCGACGAGCACGCGAAGAGGTGCGGAGTCAGCCCTCTGGTAAGTCGCGCGCGCGCCGGTGCGTCTGAGATCGCTGAGGACCCCGTCACAGTCGGCTCGAGCTGGCATCGAGCACTCGACCCCGATCTCGGGGGAGTCGCTGCCGAACGGCCTCGGCCAGGCACCGACTACTGCCGGCACATGCATGGCTTCTGACCAGTCTCGCCTGTCCCACCAGACCGACTGCCCGGGCTCGACCTTCGCCTCGAGCGCACCGACCGGCGACTCGGTCCCGTCGAGATAGAAGAACCAGTCGGTCTGGGAGCCACCGGTGGAGCTCGAGCCGTACCCGCCGATCGATTCGACGAATCCACCGCCGTATGCGGTCTCGACTCGGGGGGCGGAGCGCGTCAAGAGGCGCATCGCATCATCTGACTCGCGCACAGGCTCGGACCCTTCGTGCATCACCACCCTCCCGTAGTCGCGGGTGATCAATACCTCGGCGCTACCTCGCTCCTTCCCCGGCCCAAATCCGCAGCCCGCACCGAACACCGCTGCCGCGATCGAAGTTGCCGTGATCAAGCCGGCCGCCAGACGTGCACCGAGTCGATTCACCCTCTGCGGACCACCTCGCAGTCAGCGCCGACCCGATCAGTTCGATCGGCGAAGACGAGGTCCTCGCCAGCCGAGCAGGTGATCGAGTCCTTCGCGCCATCGCGGGCCAGGACACGGTCGGAACCGCCGGTACCAGTCACGGGGAAAGATCCGGGCGCACCCACCACCGGAAGGCGACCTTCGACCGCAGCAGGATCGGGAATTCGGCTGGATGGATACTCCTCGGTGAGGTGGAAGACGACCTGCTGGCCATTGCGCACCCTTGCGTGGTCTGCGCTCGCCTCGACGAATGCGTCATCCACCCAGATGGCCCAGTAGAGAAGCCCAGAGGCCTCGACGCCGCCTATCCCGCAAAGCGTTTGGCCGAAGGAGTAGAAATCACTGACTCGCAGGGGCCGCAACACGCCGAGCTCTGCAGCGGCATCCGCAAGCAGCCCCATCGCGTTTGGCCTGCGGGCAGCGGTCGGTGCGAATCCGCCACTTCCACCGGTTCCCTCACCAAAGCAGAGCGCCTCACGAGAGGTGCGGACCTTGGTCGAGGAGGTGTGGACTACGGCGTCCACCACCTGACGGCCTGCCGGATCGACCACCCGCAGCCCAACTCGCACTTGACTTGCGGCGGCATCTGCATGCGCGGTGAAAGCCAGCAAGGCGGCCGCAGCTGTCAGAGCAACGCCAACACGAAATTTCGATATCGAAAATCCGACACGTGAGGTGCCGACGAACCTTCTATTCATCTCTGCCTCCCCTTTCCTCGAGGGATCTCTTGGCTTCTGGTCGGAGGCAGGTCTCCTGGCTCGGGATGAACCTCCACGCCTTCCCGGTTGCTCGTCGCACCCAGTGGCTTTGAAGTGGAGGTCTCCGGTCGATAGCCGATCGGAGTAGTTCCCTCACAGTGGCGGGACCGCGCAGGATTTGCACCTGACTTCCCTTGGGCGCCCAACGCTCAGATACTCAGATCCTGCGACGCCACGACCACCGACCTATGTCGCTGGCGACTCTATCGCACGCGCAGGCTTCTCAGACGGGGAAGCAGCGGGTGTTCGCAGATGCGCCGAGCGCATTGCCATCGAGATAGGTGATCAATCCGTTCATATTCAACCTGCGATCCCTGTCAGCGCATCGCGCGGTCACATATCCGCGCCCGTTGCCGCCACCGATATCGATCGAGAAGTCGGTCAAAGCAGCCAGACCGTCGAGGAACTTCGGTACCGAGATATCCAACCGGGAGCCGAAGTCCTTGCCGCTGCGAGACGGCCGGATAGTCCCGAGCAGCGCCCCGCCGTAGGCCGCGGTCTCCACCCTTGCAAGGATCACGAGCTGTGGCCAACCGGTACCAGCCTGGGCGGGCCCTTTGAACGCCGTCAGCTCGGTTGCGAGTTCCTGATAGCCGTCGGGATGGCTGGCATCCACCGGCCAGGGGAACCGAGCGACAGCACGTCCCGTCCCGAGCACGGAGGTAGGACAGCGGGCAATCGCGAGCGCGGTGCTCAAGCTGTCGAGCCACTCGCGCCGACAGACGCCTTGGCGAGCAATCTTGCCGTTGAAGACGAAATCGTCGTCGAAGTTGAAGCTCGCATATACGGTCGGGCTGGGAATCTTGTTGGGTGCGGTCTCGTCGAGCGTGGTCGAGGTGATCGAGATCACGGTGGACTTGCGCTTGTCACGCTTCAGTTTGCTCGGTGCCACCCCCAGACCAAGGGTCTGGGTCTGCGCGGCGTAGCCGGAGGTCGTCTTTACCACGAAGCAGGCGAGCGCTACGACGAATACGACCTTCACACGGCGTTTCCGCCTCTCTCGTGAGGTGACGGCCGCTGCCGGTGC
This sequence comes from Thermoleophilales bacterium, assembly GCA_040375675.1. Taxonomy (GTDB): domain Bacteria; phylum Actinomycetota; class Thermoleophilia; order Solirubrobacterales; family 70-9; genus CAIUSP01. The sequence goes on from JBEIRY010000011.1 coordinate 5,588, forward strand.
GGCAAGGAAACCGCGTGATCTTTCGAGTAGTTCGTCCATAGGGATGCTGCTCTGAATCCTAAACACCCTGCACGACCGGAAGTTTCAGTCTCGGGAGGAACCGCCAGATTACCTTGCGGCTGCAGTAACGACGAAGGGGCGGCCTCTCGGCCGCCCCTTCGTTTGACACTGATGCGTTTTGCTACTCAGACTCGAATCAGATGCAGCTCAGCCGCACTTCGTGCTACCCGATGCGGGCAGGTAAGAGTCAGGGCTCTGATTCGCTCCGCCGCCAGGCTGATCCTTGGCAGAGAAGTAGAACCGGCTCGAGGTCTTGAAGGTGGGTTTGACGCACTTGGCCTGGAGGAATCCAGCCTTGTAGCCATTACCAACCGTCAATTCGAACTGCGTCAGCACCGTGGTGCCACCGGTGAGAGTCGGGATGTAGACGTCCAACATCTTGCCGTACTCGGCGCTGCCTGCCCAGCTTGGCTTGTTGGCGATGGTGCCGATAAGTGACGTGCCAACCGCAGTCGCGTCGTTTCGGGAGTAGAGGATGACGGTGTCCTGACCGGCGCTGTTCTTCTCACCGTGGAAGCCAGTGACCTGGACCTGCGTCTCGCCGAACAGATCGAACAGACCGGGTACACGTACGCGGGCAACGCCTTCGCCGATTATCGAGTTCGGGCATTCGGCCTTTGCGAGCGCCGTGCTGAGCCCTGCGATATTTTCGGCGTTACACGTTGGCCCGGCCTTGCTGAAGTTCCACTTCAGACCGGCCGCGAACACAACTTGCGTCCTCACAGCAGGATCCGGAATCCCGGTACCTGGATAGGTTCCGTTACCGGTCGAGGTACGGAATGTCATAGCGACGTTCTTGTATGCCTTCTTGGTGAGTAGCTTGCCACTTGGCTTGGTGAAGCCGCTGACGAAGCCGAGCTCGTTGCCACTACCCGCGCCCTTGAACTTTGCCGTCCCAGTAGAGATGCCAATGTACTTGGCGGTCTGGTATTTGCCAGTCGCCAGCGGCACATTCGGGGTGGGTTCGGGCACTGCGGGTGCAGCCAAAGCGATACCCGTGAAGGCAAACAGCCCAAGGGCAGCACCTGCGATCGGAAGAATGTTTCTTTTACGCATCAGAGTCCTACCTCTCCTTTGGATTTCGGAACCCTCAGTCGGGTTCCTCTACATCTAATGAAACACCATTGAGTGACGGTGCGCACTCAGTATAAACCCGCAGATGTAGAGAAGTTGCGCTTACGCGTAGCGAGCGTTACGGGAGTTCCCAGACGTGCTGGTACTGGGTGTTCTCCGAGGGGAAGCCGATCGAGGCGAAATCGCCCTGCTGAACGCAGGTAGGTGTGGGCACGGCGCTCGTATTGAGCACATTCCCGAAGGCAAACTGGGTTATCCGGCTGTACTGCAGCGCGGTCCATGCGTTCGGGCCGGCATTGGTCAGAGTGGCACTGGCCCCACCCGAGCACTGCCGGGTCTCGAACCCGGCCAGCGGACCAGAGGCCAGCGGCGGAGGACCGGTCTCTACCGGAGCCACATATGGGTTGGTGCGGGAGTAGTCGAAACGCCCGACCCCGCTGGGTGAGGCAGCAAGCGACGAGGGGTTCAAAGTCGTCGATGTCCGGAGGATCTTCACCTTTCGCGTGGTGCCAGGCGAAACCAGAATCGCGTTGGTCGCAGCCGCGACGTTTCCAAGCGCCGAGGCGAACTCGCGCCTGTAGTCGCTGAGACCATTGAGCACCGGTGTCACCTGCTTGGTGAACGGAGTGCTCTGGGCGAGTAACGGTTTGAAACCGCCCTGAGATGCGGTCGAGGTCGGATCGACCATCGTCTGCAGCGCCGGGATACCGGCAGTCGAGTTGTCCTCGACCCGCTTCAGCCCGACGAAGAATCCTTCCGCCTGTGGCGAGAGCTGCGCCACCTGTTCGAAGACTCCACTGAGCTGCTTCGAGGCAGGCAGCATGCTCTTGACGACCGGCTGCGCTGTGGCAGAGAAGTTGTCGAGCTTACGCAGAGTCAAGCGTGACTCCCGAAGGAAGGTCGGAAGCGCAACGAAGAGGTCGCGCAGGTCCTGATTGCGGTTTCCGGTGGTGGTGAAGACGGTGTCGGCGTTCTGGATCAGTCCGCGCAACTGTCCGCGACGCTCGCTCAGGGCCTGGAAAACCTCTCCTCCATTTCTCAAAAGGCCACTGACCGCCGCATCCTGGGTGGCGAGCGTCTGAACCAACTTGCTGGCATCGGCTGTGAACGGCTCGAGCGTGCCCAGCGAGGTCGAGATCGCGTAGCCGTTGCCCTCCGTGGCCGCTGCCGATCCCTGCATCCAGACCCGGAAAGCCAAGCGGGTGCGTTCGTCGAGCGAGCGGAAGATCTCGTCGAGCTGAACCGACTCGGCAACCTGCGCCGCCGGAAGAGTTGCGCCCTCTGCCAGATCAGAGCCACTTCGGGTTCCCGGCGTCAATTCCACATAGGTCTCGCCGAGGAGCGTCTTCTGGCGCAACATCGCATGGGTGTCTGCAGGGATGGGCGCGTACTGAGGATCGATCTCGATCGTCGCAGTCGAGGTACCGGTGTCGCCGCTCGAGTTCGAGTCACCTGTGTTGAGATCGATTGCCTTGACCTTGCCTACCGAGACATTTGAGATACGCACATCGGATTCGACCGCCAACTGCGTGCCCTCCTTGAACGGGACCTTGATCCGGTAGCCCTCAGGCGTGAACGGCACAGGTCCACCGAACGAGCTCCAAAGGAACAGGAGCAGCCCGAAGCACGAGAACGCGAAGATCACCGGAATCAGGACTTGTGAGAGTTTTGGTTTGGCTTTGCCCATGGCTCTAGGGGTAGGGGATGCACTGGTTGATGTTGTTCGGATTGGGGATTCCCAACTCTTGGGTGGTCGGGATACCTGCGAGGGCGATGACGGTGCTGAGATACGGGTCGTAGGCCTCTACCGACTGGGCGTAATAGCGGGTGTTGCAGTCGAGCAGAGCTGTTCCCCTGCCGAGAGGCCCGTTGGCGTCCTGCAAGCTCAAACCAGAGTTGGCGTTGCGGTTGAGCCACTGCAGCCAGAAGAGATATGACTGCTTGGTGGCGGAGTTATCGGGGTTGTAGGCGAGGGCGTTGAAGATCGAGTTGAAGTCGGTCAGGCCTGACTTCAGCGGCTGAGTCGAGTTTCCGAGTCCCTGCGAGGCCAGCTGAAGCGCCTTGATCGGGCCGGGGGATCCGCCCCCGTAGAGGGTCTGGGTGAACGGGCGGATCTGGTTCTGAAGCGGACTGAGTGTCTGAACGAAAAACGGCTGCAGCTCTTGCAGCGCTGGCGCCAAAGCCTTCGCTCCCGGCAAGGATTTGGTCAAAGCAGGTTTCGCCTGGAGCGAGAACTCGTTGCCGTAGGTAACCGCGCTCCTGGTTGCCTTCAAAGCGCCAGGCAACTCGCGGATCGCCGCGCGCAGCGAGCTCTCCTGCGCCGCGAACCCTGCCAGAGCCTGATCCGAATAGGTGACGAAGTCTGCGACCGCCTGATCATTCTCCGCGAGAGCCGCCGAGACGAGGCCGAAGTTGTGGATGCCCTCGGCGATGTCCTTTCGACGCGAAGCCAAGCCCTTGTTGATCAGACCGATATCCCTGACTGCCGGCTCGAAGCGCCGCATCACGTCGCCGAGGCGCCGCCCCTTCTCGGTTCCACCAAATCCTTCAGCGCCCCCTGCCAACAACAGCTTGATGTAGTCGCGGCTGTCTGTATCGAGTACCGAAAGGAACTCGTCGGGGTTCACATTCGGCTCGGTCTGAGACAGAGGAAGCGTGTCGCCTTCAGAAACCTGGGGTGCCTGTTCGGTACCTGGATCGAGCGCAAGCACCATGTCGTTGAGGCCCGTCTTGGGGCGCAGCAGAATACTTGCATCACTGTGGATCAGATCCGAGTACTGATCCTCTACCTCCACCGAGACCACCGCCGTCCCCTCCTGCTCTTCGACATCGGTCACTTCGCCGACCCGCACACCGGCGATGTCGACCGACTGACCCTGTCCGGGCGTAACGGCCTGCGCGGTGCTGAACTCCGCCTGCATCTTGAAGGTCTTCTGTCCCAATCCAGGGAACCAGTCGGGGAAGGCCGCCCGCTGGTTGACCAGGATCACCAGCAAAGTCGCGATGCCTGCCACTACGAGCAACAGGATTGCGATGAAGTCACGCAGATGGTCGTTGATTGCTTTCTTCATTTCTCAGATCACGGTCCGTAGGGGAATGGTTCGGCTTCAGGGGATGGAGGACCGACCGCTGCGGCAGGACCGTTCAGGTCGGGAATCGGCTGGTCTTGACAGAGAGCGGTGGTACTGAACGCCGGAAGGGTCGTACCACCGGTGAGGTCGAGTACCGGCCTGGTTCCGAGTGGGGCTGCCATCGCATTGCCCCAGAGGAGGTTGTCCGGCCCCTTTTCAGGGTTGTTGGTCGCGATCGAGACCGGTCCGCCTCCAGCCTGGGTTCTGAAGTAGCGACCGTTCCCGTCGAAGCCTTGAGTTGCGCCGGCAAGGTTGACCGCTCCGTAGAAGAAATCCATGTAGCTCGGGTTGCCGGTCGAGAAGGTGTCGGTTCCGGAGTCTTGGATCGGTGTGTTCCCGGTCGGGATCAAGACATTGGTGCCGCACTTGGAGAAATTCTCGGTCTGTGTGAATACGCCAGGGCCGAAGACACCGGTCTTCCCGGCGGGCTGGCCGGTCTGGGCCAACTGCGAAGCAGTCCATGCGAGTTCGGTGGTCTGAAGCAGCTGGGAGGCCTGATTGAGCCACGGCGTTCCGGTGGTGATGGTGTCGGGGAGTTCGCGCAGACCCGGCGTGATCCCGCGGGTCCAGGCCCTGAGTGCGGGTAGGGTCTCGTTCAGGTGCTTGAGTGCAGGCTCGGCCTGCTTCATGGTCGGCCCGAGCTCCGCAACGGCTTGTTTGAGGCTCTTCGATTCAGCAGCGAGCGCGCCGGTGAAGGTCGCATAGTTGGTGATCAGGCTCTGCAGCGACTGCTCGTTGGCCGCCAGCGTCCCGAGCACGATCGCGTTGGAGCGCAAGAGGTTCCTCAGGTCATCGGGCTGCGTGCCGCGGAAAGCCTCGTTGACGATCGCGCTGTCGCGTCCGGCCTGCGCTCCGTAGTCGAGGGCCGCGTTCAGGGCCTCGCCACCGGTTACCGGGACGACGGTGGTGTCATCGGTCGTCTCGCTGGTGGTAGCGGTCGGCTCCTCATTGAGCGCCGTACCGAGACCGCTCAAAACCTCGACCAGGTTCTGTCGGTCGTCTGCCTGCAGGGCGGTCAGGACCTCGTCGATCTGGACCGAGGTAGCCGTCTGGGTGACCGGAATCGTGTCGCCGCTAGCCAGCTCGGGCGTGCTTGGGCTGCCCGGGCGCAGATCGATGAAGAAGTTGCCCTCGAGGAAGATCCTCGGGCGAATCTGCGCGTAGGCGTCGTCGTGGATCGGCTGGCCCGCCTGATCGACCGTGAAGGTCACCTGGGAGACGCCATCCACCCGCTCGGCCTTGATCACCTTGCCGACGTTCACGCCAGCGACTCGAACCGGCGAGTCGGTGCGGATCTTGACCGCGTTGGCGAACACGGCCTTCAGCTCGTACGGGTTGCCGAACGGAAGCTCCTTGGTCCAGGCGAAGTAAGTACCGATCGCCAGGGCGATGATCGCGATGATCGCGATCCGCGCACGATGCGGAGGATTACCCTTGCGGTAGATCCGCTCGTCGTAATCGCGTGGTTTGTTGGTGGCTTCGCTCATGGTTTCGTCATCTCACTTCTGTGAGGGCAGCTGGTCCTCGGTCATCACGCCCTGGTCGCCCGGCGGGTTGCCGATCACCTGGACCTGTCTCGGATAGGGCTCGTTGCCGGCCTCGCACTCGCGCGGAGACTGGCCGGGGGCGGCCGTGTTCGGGTAGGGGTTGTAATGGAGGTAGTTGTCACCGGGGCCGTTGGCGGGGTTTGCTGCTGGCGTTCCGATGTTGTCGCTCCCTACGCCGAAGTTAGGCGCGCTGAAGGAGATGAACCTGAGCAGCGAGCCGAGAGAGTCGCCGGTCGAAGCGAGGTCTGCGATGTTTCGGAAGAGCAAGGTGGCGTAGTTACAGGTGCTCTGGGCAGGACCGATGAAGGTGATCAACGATTCGAGGTAATCGCTTGCCCCGATCAAAGAGTCGAGACCGGCGCGGGCGGTAGCGTCGTTCGAGAGGTTGAGCACCTCACCGCTCAGTCCTGGCAGCAGCGCGTTGAATGCAGGTGCGCCCTGAAGGGCGGGAATGCCCTTGACGATCGCCTGAGAGATGGATGGCCCGGCTTTTCGAAGCGCAGCCATTCCAGGTCTGAGGTTGGCGAAGAGCTTTGCCGTATCCGAGAGGAAGGGTCGGATCCGCGGCATCGTCTCGATCGTTACGTCCTCGGTTGGCGGACCCTCGGTGATCGACTCCTGGATGTAGGGGCGAGAAACATCCGCCAGCGCCTGGAAGGTCTTGTTCAGCCCGACGAAGGCCTGAGCCTGCTGCTCGCCGACGGGACCGGCCTCGGCAGAGGCTGCCGCGATCGCCCGAACGAATCGATCGAGCTGGGTATCTGAGGACGCAAGATTGCCCATCGCCTTCGGCAGGGCTTGGGTGAGCGGAACGAGGTTTCCGATCGCGGCGTTGATGTCTCCCCCACGCCCGGCCAGACCGTCGCCGAAGTTCTTCAGCTGAACCTGGATTGCCTTGCGAGTCGGCTCGTCGAAGGTGTTGAAGACCTGATCGATATCGACTGGCTCTGGGCGTGCCTGGGCGAGCGGGATCGTCGCTCCTTCTGGATAACCCTCTTGGGATTTGCCTGGGGTGATCTCGAGGTACTTCAGCCCCAGGGCCGACTTGGCGCGGATCAAGACGGTCGAGTCGACTGGCAGCGGTGCGATCGAGCGATTCAGCTTTAGGTCGAGTTTGGCGCTGTAAGTACCAGCCTCCCCTGTTGCGTAGGTGGGTGCAGCCTCGACGGTCGTTGTGGTCTCGGTCGTCGTGGCGGTGGTCGTGCTGCTTCCATTCTGTACAGCCTCCACTGCCTCGACCGTGCCCACCTGTACTCCGCCGATACGGACTTCGTTGTTGGGCACGACCATGTCGGCGTTCGGCACCAACACCGAGACGCGATAAGTCGGTACGAACGGCAGACCGGTGTTTGCCTGATAGGCGAGGAACACGGCCACCGTTGCAACCAGCACGGTGACGGCACCAACCATCACCGGGCTTGCCGCCAGAGACTGGACTCGCTTGCGCCCGTTCATGCGCCAACCCCAAGCAGATAACGGAGCAGAATCTCTGCTCTTGCCATTGCAGCCTTGCTGCGCTTGAGCGCCGCCCTCTCTCTCGGGGCCAGATCAGCTGCCCCGGCCTCGCCACTGGATCCACCTGGCTGATCGGCTCCCGTACTCCCCTGCGGTGCGTCAGGCGCAGCGTCGACGCTCCCTGCTCCTTCGGAAGTGCCATCAGTCGGGGCCGCAGTGTCGATCTCGGGCAGGTCCTTCAGGCTCTCTGGGGGACCAGTCAGGAGCTTGGCGCCTGCCGGCGGCGTGGCCTTGTAGCGAGACAGCGGTGCCTGGGCCGAGGTGGAGGTGCGTCCACCCCAGTTGGCGATACAGCCCGAGAGAGGGGTGCCGCGATAATCGGGGCAGCCAGTGATCAGCACATTGCCGCGCAGGAAGTGTCCGTACTGGTCGTAGCCAGTCGTGGTACCTGAGAGGTTGTAGAGCGCATCGGTCAGGTACTGGATGCCGTCTGTCTGAGCGAAGGTCCCGAAGGTGTTCTGGATCTCGGTCGCAGTCGAAACCGAGTACTGGTTGCTCGGGTCGGGCGCAACGCCGAGGTTGTCGCCGAGCGCCTGCAGGTCACCGAAGAAACCGTTCCCGTAGGTCGCCGCCATATCGGGGCCGACCAGATCACCGGCATCGCCGAGTGACTCCAGCGCGGGTATTCCGGCCTGCGCAAAGGGTGCGAGCTTCTTCGTCGCGACGTTCAGGTACGGGGCGACCTTCTTGAAGTTCTCCATCAGCGGCGCGCCCTGCTTGCCGACATCCGCCAGCTTGACCATCGTCTTTTGCACCTGCGACAGCGACGCCGGTAGCTTCCGGATGCCCTCCTCAAGTGCCGGGCGCTTCTCGGCGGTGGCCTGAGCGGAGATCGCGGCGTTGCGCAGGAAGCCCACCAGCGCTGCGCGGTCACGCGCCAACGGAGCCATCACCTTGTTGCCGTTATCGGCGAGCGTCTGGAGCGAATCCCTCTGTTCGGCGAGGATCCGCAGGACCCGGTTGGTCTCGCGAAGCCCGGGGTTTGCACGCTTGACTATTCCGCGCAGATCGTCGCCACGAGCCGCCAAGCCGGCGCCGAGCTCACTGAAGATGATCCGGAACCGCTCCCTGTACGGGTAGCGCATCACGTTCTGAACCAAGTCGAGGTCGACCGCCTTGCCGTTGTTTTCCAGCGGCAGCAGGTACTGGCCCTCTCCGGGCTGACCGTCGGGGACCTGCTGAAGCTCGGGTGGCGGAGGCGTGCCGGCTGCCCGGGGCTGGGTGGGCAGACAGTCGATGAAGCGCTCGCCGATCAACGACTGCGGCCTGACCAGACAACTCGCGTCGGCTCGGAAATCCTTGAAACCGCCGTCGGTTACATCCAACACGATTACGGCCTTGCCGGGATCATCTTGCCCGCCATCGCGCCAACTGACGTACTCACCCGGGCGGGTTACGTCTACGGACTGGACGACTCCGACCGTGGCACCGGCGACCCTGACCTCCTCGCCCTGCACCACGAACCCGGCGTTGTCGAAGATCGCACGGACCAGGTACTTGCCACCGTCACCACCCTCGGCAGGCCAGGCCCAGAAGGCGAGCCCCAGCGCGGTCAGAACTCCGGCTGTCGAGAGGATGCGCCTCATGGAGGCCCCGGTGGGAGCTGGGAGGGATTGCACTCGGCGGAGGTCAGCTGACCCCCGGAGAGGAACGGGTTCGATGAGTCGGTAGCAACCTGCGTGGCCGCGCCGGGGCAGCGGGCGAATATCCCGTAGGCCATGTCGTCGTACTTCTGCGACGGCGCGTTAGGGACGAGATTTCCGGAGAGGTAATTGAAGGTGAGTGTTACGGGCGAGGCGCGGACGAAGTGCCCGTCGGCGTCGTAGTAACCAGCGATCTGGCCGAGCCCTGAGAGCAGGCCGGTGAGGTCGGGCATGTACGGCCTCGCGAACTTGAAGAAGGGCATCGTCGACTCGTTGCCGCACTCGGGAACGTTCTGGTTGATCGCCGAACACTGCATCCCGTCGATCGTCGCGGGGAAGGATGTCGAGGCACTCTGCTGCAGATCGACCAGGCCACCGGTGAAGTCAGCGAGGTCGTAACCGTTGTTCGGTCGGTTCACGGCGTATCGAAGATTCTTGAAGACGGGCACCCCCTGGCCGGCAACGTTCTTCAACTTCTTCAAGAACGGGGTCAGGTTCTGCGGGGTGATGTCAGCGGTGGCCTGGATGAACGGCTCGAGGTCGGTCAGGGTCGAACGCAAGTTGACGAAAGTGGTGTTGGCCTGGCGCAAGGTCGGCGGGAGATACCTCAACCCTTGGTCGAGGCTTGCGTTTTCACTTGCGACGGCTCCGAGAGCCTTGTTCGAGTTCGACACGGCGTCCGCCAGGTCATCCTTACGCGCTGCGATCGCCGCAGTTGCCTTGGCCCCGTTGATCAGGAAGTCGGTGAGGACGGCCTGATCTCCCCCGACCTGTTTGAACAACTCGTCGGTCTGGACGAGAGCCGGGGCGAAGTACTTGACCGACTTGTTCTTGAGCTTGCCGTTGCCGGCGTACCAGGATGCCGATCCCTGGATCAGGTTCTGCAAACCCTTTCGGGCCTCGGGGGTGAAGGTGTTGAACAGCTGATCGATGTCGACTGGTGAGGTGGTCGCAACCTGGGTGATGGTCGAGCCCTCCTCCATGTCAGGCTGATTGCCCGAGGGTTGATTGAGGGTGATGTAGCGATTGGCTATCCCCGACAGCGAGGTGGCCCTGATCACCGCCGAAGTGCCCTCGGGGATCGGCTCCTGGGTGGTAATCGTGATCTCGGCCTGAGAGTCAGAGGTCAGCTCGACCGAATCGACCTTCCCTACCGGCACCCCGCCGATCTGGACCTCGTTACCTGCGACAAGCTGGCCGCCGTTTTCGAACAAAAGCGTGTAGGTGTAGCCGGACTTGCCGCCAGAGAGCAGCAGCACGATCACCGCGATGATCACCAGGCCGAGCGCGCCGAGGGCAGCAATTCGGGTCGTGGAGGCGCCACGGACCAGCCCGCCGACATTACGGTCGGGGCTCATGCTCTCACCTCTGGCATCGACCCCTCTGTCGCTGCCTGTGACGCCACATATCTCCTCTCGAAGGAGGTGCACACTGCACCGCCTTATCTCTCCTGTATCCCAAGCGTGACTTTACTTCAGGTGCCCCACGACACCACGCCTGACTAGGCAGGTTTCAAGGGACTTAATAGGGGCTTAGCAAAGCCGCGCGTGAGGAAATCCGGAAATCGAGTGACGGGAGAGGTACCGCTACGGGGATTCGAACCCCGGTTTCCGGACTGAGAATCCGGCGTCCTAGTCCCCTAGACGATAGCGGCGGGTATTTCGTGCCCGATTCAGGGCGTTACACCCAACGACACGAGCGAGGCGCGATTCTAGCGAGCGCCGCGCAAGTCTGGGTGATGCGGCTGAGAGGAGTCGAACCTCCACGTCCCGAGGGACACAGGCACCTGAAGCCTGCGCGTCTACCAGTTCCGCCACAGCCGCTTGACGATGGAATCTAGCGGGTGGAAGACTGTCGGCAATGCTCGATGAACGCCAGATCAAATCTCTGCACGTTGAAGCCCTCACCCGAGAGGAGCTCGCGGCCGAACCGCACGAACCGCACGTTCTCCACCAGACCTCGACGATCGCCGCTCTCTTGGACGGCGCCTACGACGGAGATCTCACTCTCGGAGAGCTCCTCGCCGAGGGAAATCTTGGATTGGGCACGACCAACGGGCTCGACGGGGAGCTGATCGTGGTAGACGGTCACTGCTACCGGGCCTCGATCGACGGCTCTGTGGAGCGGCTCGACCACAGCGTGATGACACCTTTTGCGGTCGTTGCCGACTTCCAGCCAACGGCCGAAAAGACTCTTGCCGGTCCGCTTGATTTCGAGCAGATGACCGATGAGATAGATGCCCTCCGCCCGGCCGAGATGCCGTCCTGCGCGGTCAGGGTCGACGGCCACTTTGCACAGATCAAAGCCCGCTCGGTCCCGCGGCAGGAGACCCCCTACCGCCCGCTACCCGAGATCATCGGCGACCAGAAGATCTTCGATCTCGATCAGGTCGAGGGAACCCTGGTGGGCTTCCGGTTTCCCGATTACGCGGAAGGGATAGAGGTCGGAGGCTGGCACCTCCACTTCATCGACGACGAGAGAACGATCGGCGGCCATGTGATGGAACTGGAGCTGATCAGCGGAAGAGTTCAGCTGGACCCGAGCAACGAGTTGCACACCGAGATGCCCCCGGGGATCACTCTCGGATCGGTTGAGTCAGACCAGGGGGTCTCTGAGCGGATAGCCAAGGTAGAGAGGGTGCAGAAAAAGTCGGAGTGATCAGCCCTTACCCTCTACCTGAGGTTGAGGGTCTGCTTTGACCAAGACAACCGCTCCGCCCTCGATAGTCAATGAAGCGATCTGCAACTCGAGCCCTTTGCCACCACCGGCAAACCAGGGCAAGAGCGGCGCTGCCATCTGATCGATCACCTGCTTGATCACCCCGGGAATACCGAAGTCGTGACTCGGGAACCTCGTTCCTCTGCCGAGAGACCTGCGAACCCGTCCTGCGCCTTCGACCTCGAACCCGGCCTCGTCCATGATCCGGCCATCTGCCCACCAGTCCGTATACCCGGTGAACCAGTCCTCGATCACGTACAGCCCACCGCTTCGCAGGTGAGCGTTGAAAAGACACCGCAAAGACGCCGCAGTCTCGGCACCCAAGTGAGAGGCGTCATCGATCACGATGTCGAATCCGCCAGGGGCGTGTTTGTGGCGGATCTCTGCAAGCAGCGCGCAGTCGGTTTGATCCCCCTTCCACATATGAACACGATCGCCTAACTCGACCTGGGGAACCTCGATATCGAGACCAACGATCGTGGCGTTCGGAAAGGCGTCCCTCCACATCACGAGCGAATCGCCGTCGTTGATACCCAACTCGAACAGAGTGAACTCAGCCTCCCGAAAGCTTGCGAAGAGCCGTTCGTAGAGAGCGACCAGCGGAGCGGGCTTGACCGCGTTGACATCCTCATCAGAGTCGGGCTCACCCATCGGCGGGGGAAGTTTGAGCCAGCCTGCCTCGTAATTGCTTGATCTCTCGATCATGAGTCGGGGCGGTCGGATTTGAACCGACGACCTTTCGGCCCCCAGCCGAATGCGCTACCAGACTGCGCCACGCCCCGATGTTGGCGATACGAAGAGCGGGCGACGGGATTCGAACCCGCTCTAGAAGCTTGGAAGGCTTCTGTGCAACCAATAACACTTCGCCCGCACAGCACTCGGCGATTATAGGTAGCCGGCGGCCAATCACCGGCAAGGGCAACTAATGCACCCGGCAGGGGTTCTAACTTGAGAGTGGCAGGCTCTCTCGACCCAATGCAATCGACCACTCGAGACCATCGACATCCACGAAGACGACGACCCGCTCTGGTCGTCATCTCGGCTTTTCTGCTTGCGGTCATATCGGCCAGCACCTTGCTCGCCTCGGGATCGCTTGCAGCAGACCCATCGCCCCCGAACGTCCTGATGATCGTCACCGACGACCAGCGCTACGACGAGCTCGCATCGATGCCAAACGTTCGCAGCCTGATCGCAGACCAGGGCGTGACCTTCGACCGGGCATATGTCACCTACCCGCTCTGCTGCCCCTCGCGCTCGAGCCTTCTGACCGGTCTCTACGCCCACAATCACGATGTACGCGGAAACGGCGGGCCGTATGGAGGCTGGGGAAGATTCAAGGCTCTTCACGAATCGACCGCCCTGCCTGTCCGTATGAAGGCCGCTGGCTACGAAACGGGCTTCTCTGGCAAGTACATGAACGGCTATCTCGGCGACCACCCCGACCCGGCCGAGAAGCCTCCGGGCTGGGACTTTTGGTCTGCCAAGACATCGGAGGGCAACTACCTCGACTTCTATTACAACTACGACCTAGCCACCAGCGCCAGCCCCTCCGACCCCCTGACCTACAGCCACCACGGGTTCGATCCCCCCGATTACATGACCGACGTAGTCGGAGAAAAGGCCTTGAACTTCCTCCAGGACCATTCGACAGCAAGCCCCTCCCCCTTCTTCATGGCGTTCTGGCCAGCCGGTCCCCACTACCCGTTCGAACCTGCACCGAGACACTGGGGCGAGTGGAGTTCGAAGGCACTTTCGCCCGTGCCGGGGAAAAACGAACAGGACATGAGCGACAAGCCAGCATGGCTGAGGAATTCGGTGCGAAGCCTTTCCGGTCAAACCCTGAGGCGAATCGACGCCGAGCGCCGGAGGCGACTCGAGCAGATGATCTCGGTCGATGAGGCGATCGGCTCGCTGATCGACGAGTTGGATGAGCAAGGAACTCTCGACGACACCTACATCATCCTCACCTCCGACAACGGCTACTTCCGTGGAGAGCATCGGATACCGGCGGGAAAGTTCCTTCCCTACGAACCCTCGTCGAGAGTGCCGCTGATCATCCGCGGGCCCGGCATACCCCACGGTGAGCGGAGTCAAGAGCTGGCCTCACTGATGGACCTGCCGCAGACGGCTCTCGAAATTGCCACGGGTTCAGACGATCCAAATGCCGATGGGCGGTCACTGTTGGCCTATGCCGAAGATCCGACACTTCGAACGAAAAGGCCGGTGATGATCGAGGGGTTCACTCGCGGGGGAAGAGGAGAAAACAGCACCCCCGAATCGAGTCCCAGCGCGAATCCCGCCCTCGGACTTCAGGGGGTAAGCGATCTTGAACAGGAACCCGGAGGAAAGACAGTCGATCGTTACGGAAGCAATCGCACTCTCTTCAACCCGAATCTGAGCGCCCCCGGGTATCGAGCGATCAGAACCAACCGCTATCTCTTCGTCGCATATGCGAACGGACAAGAGGAGCTCTACGACATGAGACGCGACCCCCAGCAGCTCGAAAGCGCAGCATCCTCTCCGCGGTACTCGAAAGTGCGAATTTGGCTACTCGCTCTGCTGAACCGCTACGCAGACTGCGCCGGCGAAGAATGCCGGACAACAACGGGTCGAGAGCCTCGGCCCGTATCCGCCGCCAGGCGCTGAGACACCACGTCCGCCCTTCGGGCGGTGGCTGGCTAGCATCAGGGACGTAGGGACAGTGGCCAAATTGGATAAGGCTCCGGTCTCCAAAACCGGCGATTCCAGGTTCGAGTCCTGGCTGTCCCGCTCTAGATCCCTCGAATTCGAACACTCCTTCCCTGCTGCTCCAGTGCGGACGAGAGGACTCGAACCTCCACGAGCGTTAGCCCACCAGGACCTAAACCTGGCGCGTCTACCAGTTCCGCCACGTCCGCTCGGGTCGTCTGCGCGAGCGACCCGCCAAGATTCTAGACTTGGCCGCTATGGAGGCCGCAACCGCCCGTCCGGGTTATGAGCTCTGGCGCCCCAACAGGGACAAATCTGCATCCCAGGGAGCTCGGGTAGCAGTGATCTTTCTATTGCTGCTCTCCGCGGCTCTTGCGCTGATCATCATCTTGGGTGGATGGAGCAAGCTGGAGGGCGGCAAGAACTTTGCCCTCGCCTACGTCCTCATCTACGTCCTGCTGGCCTGGCGCGTCTTCAACTGGAGCAGAGGAGTGCTGCCGGTTACCGCGGCGCTTGCGATGATCCTCGCGATCTTCTCGGTACTCGCAGCGCCCGGTTGGTTTGAGCGCGCCAAAGACGGCCTGACCAGCCCTGCGCTACCCGAAGAGATACTCGGGCTGCTCACAATCGCGATGATCCCGCTCCAGATCGTTCTGGTCGCGCTCTCGATCGTTGCCTTCAATCAGGACTGGCATGTCGAAGAAGAACGTCCGATCGGCGAGCAGGTCCCGGCCTAGAAGAGATTCATCGGAGGTTCGAGCAGCTCGGGGCCCTCGTTTCGCGACGAGTTGACCACCTCGGACACCTCTTTCACCTCGAGTCCCGGCAGCGGCTGCATCAGCTCCAGCAGATCCTCCGGCGGGGTCTCAGGGTCGAGCCAGATGGCCTCGTCGTCGGGACGCAGGATCACCGGCATTCGCTTATGCACCGGTGCCACCTCTTTGCTCGGCTCACAGGTCAGCAAAGAACAAGAGGTCAGGATCGACCCGTCCTTGCCATCCGCCTGAGCCGAGATTCCGGCAAAGGCGAACAGCTCCCTACCCGGCAGCGAGAAGAAGTGTGGTCGTTTTCCGGTGTCGCTCTTTTGCCACTCGTAGAACCCATCAGCCGGAATCAGGCAGCGCTGATCGGCGAACGACTCACGAAACACAGGCTTGGCAGCAACCGTTTCAGAACGAGCGTTGATCAAGAGTCGATCGAAAGTCTCAGGATCGGCAAAGGACGGGACGAGACCCCATCGCAGAAGCCCGACTTCGCGCCGACCTTCCTTGGCAGACCGACCGGGGGTCTGCCTGATCGCCAGGACCTCGCTGGTCGGGGCGATGTTGAAACGGGGAGGCTGCTCGATTACCGCCTCTTCCGGCAAACCAAACCGCAGGCGAATCGCCTGAGGGTCCGGATTCGTCAGGGTGTATCTCCCGCACATATCGGCGACGCTACCGCAGGCTCGCTGGCATACGGAGACTCGAGGTGCCGGAGGTGGGATTCGAACCCACAAGCCCTTACGGGCAACGCATTTTGAGTGCGTCGCGTATGCCAGTTCCGCCACTCCGGCCGGGAAAGCAACGATAGACGCGACACCACCCCCCTTGACGGGGCGATAATCCCAACAATGCCCGATCAGCCGCTGGAGGAGATACTCGAAATAGAGGGTCGTGCGCCCGGAACTGACGCTGAGCGCCGCACCGCCAACCTCCTGCGCGAACAACTGGTCAAACGGGGGCGACAGGCAGAGCTCCAGGCGGTCTATGTGCACCGAAGCCCCGAGACCGTTCAGGCGCTGCACGCGATCCTCGGGGTCGTAGCAAGCGTCGTATCCGCCTACCTGGCACCGCTCGGCTTTGCCCTCTTATTGCTGGTGATTGCATCCTGCTATCTGGATCTGTCCTCGCGCTTCTATCTGCTGAGACGACTGCTCTTCCGGCGTGGATCGCAGAACGTAATCTCACCGGGTAATCGCCCTGACGCAAGAGAGCGCATCATCCTGGTTGCTGGATGCGACGTGCCGAGGACCGGATGGATGAAAGGCTCCAGAGCCTTCGAGATGCGCCGCAGGTTCCCGAAGCGTGCTCACGGCTGGCTGGGTGTCTACAGGGTGCTCCTGTGGGCAGGATTGGCGCCGTTGCTTTTCCTGATCGGCGCCAGGCTGGCTGGATACGATCCGACCTGGATAACCATCGTCCAGATCCTGCCGACCGTGATCCTCGCCGTAGTGGCCTTCCTTCTGATCGACTCATCCCTTGCCACCCCCAGCCCGGGCGCATCAGAGAACGCTTCTGGCGTGATCGCCTGCATGGATCTCGCAAAGCGACTCGATACCTCACCCGTCCAACATCTGGATATCTGGATCGTCTTGTCCGGTGGATCGACCTGCTTCGGAGAAGGGATGAGGTCATTTTTCGCCGACAAACGTCTTCGCGACCCCGAACGCCGCACCACCGTGGTGGAACTCCAGGGGGTTGGCGCGGGAACCATCTGCTTCCGGGCCTCACAGGGCGCCGGCATAGGCATACAGCCTCCAGAGCGCCTCGTGGAGGCGCTGGCCGGCACTCCACCGGCAACCGAGGCGGTGAGTGGAGATGCGGTCGCGGCCCGCTCAGCAGGTATCGACGCGATCACCTTGACCGGCCTCGACGATGGGCTCCCGCAGCCCTGGCGGAGCACTATGGCCGATCTCCCCGTGACGGTCGATCAGGCCATACTCGATCACGCCGTAGCGACCGCAGAGCGGATGATTCGCAATCTCGATACAGCGGCAGCCGGCGAAGGGGAACCTGCACAGGCGATCAGATGACTCGAGCGGAAGAACCCAAATCACGGGAGGGCGAGCTCCTTTGGCAGCCATCTGCGGAGCGGATCGCAGCGACACAGCTGACCGCATACACCCATTGGCTCGAGCAGACGCGCGGGCTGGTGCTCCCGGAATACGCGGACTTGCGGGCTTGGTCGGTGGAGAACATCGAGGAGTTCTGGGAGTCGCTTTGGGAGTGGTTCGACATTCAGGCAGACGGCAAGGCGCCCGCGCTCACCGATCATGCCATGCCGGGCGCGCGCTGGTTCGAGGGGACAAAGCTCAGCTACCCGGAGCACATCTTCCGCGGCAAACACGACGCGGATCTTGCCCTGATCCACGCCTCGGAAACGAGAGACCTGAGCGAGGTCACTTGGGGCGAGCTACGTGAGTTGGTGGCCGCCGCCGCCGAAGGGCTGCGTCAACTGGGTGTCGAATCTGGCGACAGAGTGGCCGCCTACCTGCCGAACTCGCTCGAAGCCGTTGTGGCCTTCCTGGCAACTGCCTCGATCGGTGCGATCTGGTCGAGTTGCTCGCCGGACTTCGGTGAAGCGAGCGTGGTCGACCGCTTCGCGCAGATCGAGCCGAAGGTCCTGTTTGTCGTAGACGGCTACAGGTACGGAGGGAAAGACTTCCAGCGCCTCGAAGAGGTTGCGCGAATCAGCGGGGAGATGAAATCACTCGAACATGTCGTCTTCTGCCCCTATCTCGATCCGGGCGCCGAGGTGGCCGAGGTCGGCGGCCTTCCCGTAACCCCTTGGAGCGACCTGATCGAATCAGGGCGCGGCGCTGACCTGAAGTTCGAGCGGGTCCCCTTCTCCCACCCCCTTTGGGTTCTCTACTCGTCAGGCACGACAGGCCTGCCAAAGGCAATCGTGCAGGGTCAGGGGGGAATCCTGCTGGAGCACCTGAAAAAGCTCAACTTGCACAACGACCTCGCCGCCGGGGATCGCTTCTTCTGGTTCACCACGACCGGCTGGATGATGTGGAACTTCCTCGTTTCGGGCCTCTTGACGGATGCGGCAATCGTCCTCTACGACGGTAACCCCGGGTATCCGGACCTGGGCCGCCTATGGGATCTCGCGGCGCAGGCCAAGGTCACCTGCTTCGGTACCAGCGCAAGCTTCATCGCAGCCTCCATGAAGGCGGGGCTGACTTTGCGTGAAGGTCGCGACCTGTCGGCAATCGACTCGGTCGGCTCGACCGGCTCTCCTCTCTCTCCTGAAGGATTTCGCTGGCTCTACGATCAGCTCGGCTCAGACCTCTGGCTCTTCTCCACCAGTGGAGGCAGTGATGTCTGTACGTCGTTCGTCGGTGCGGTGCCGACGCTGCCGGTATACGCAGGTGAGCTGCAGGATCGCTCGTTGGGAGCCTCGGCAGAAGCCTGGAACGAAGCTGGCGATGCGGTGACAGACCAGGTTGGGGAGCTGGTGGTAACTCGACCAATGCCATCGATGCCCCTGTATCTCTGGGGCGACGATGACGGCAGCCGGTACCGAGACAGCTACTTCACGATGTTCCCGGGGGTATGGCGCCACGGGGACTGGATCGAGATCACATCCAGAGGTACCGCGATCATCTACGGACGCTCAGACTCGACGATAAACCGGCAGGGAGTGAGGATGGGAACGAGCGAACTCTACTCAGCAGCGCTCGCGCTACCTGAGGTAATCGATGCCCTCGCCGTCGACCTACCCAAGGAAGGAACCGACGGCTGGCTTGCGCTATTTGTCGTTCTTGCCGAGGGCGAGCAGCTCGATGAAGACCTGAGACAGCGGATCCGCACCGCGATTCGCCAGCAATGCTCGCCACGGCACGTGCCCGACGAGATAACTCAGATAGAGGAGGTGCCGAGAACGCTCTCGGGCAAGATCCTCGAGGTCCCGGTAAAGCGCATCTTGATGGGTGAAGACCCTGCCAGAGCAGTAAGCCGTGACTCTCTTTCGAACCCCGGGGCGCTCGATTTCTTCATCTCTCTCGCCAAAGGCGGAGAACAGATCTGATTCAAACGGGAGTGATCGGGCGATTCTTAGGAGGGTCGTCTCGACGCCTAGTCTCTGCCAGTGAGAACCGTTGAATCAGCTCCTCGCGCAAAGATGTCGGTTCGACGATTGCATCGATCACCATCTCCGATGCCAAGTGGAGTAGATCGATGTCAGCGGCATACTCCTCTCGCTTCTCTTTGACGAACCTCTCGCGTTCATCGGCGTCGGTGATCTCGGCGATCTGGTTGAAGAAGACCGCGTTCACCGCTGCCTCGGGGCCCATCACGGCGATCTGGGCACCCGGAAGAGCCAGCGAACAGTCCGGGTCGAATGCCGGGCCGGCCATCGCATAGAGCCCTGCACCGTAGGCCTTGCGAACGATCACCGAGATCTTCGGTACCTGAGCCCCCGAGACCGCACTGATCATCTTGGCTCCGTGGCGAATGATCCCCTGGCGCTCGACCTCCTTACCGATCATGAACCCGGGCACGTCCGCGAGAAAGAGAAGCGGGAGGTTGAAGGCATCGCAGGTGTTGATGAAGTGGGCGGCTTTGTCGGCTGAATCTACGAAGAGGACTCCTCCTTTGACCTTTGGCTGATTGGCGACTACTCCAATCACCTTTCCATCGAGGCGGGCAAGTCCCACCACCAGCTCGCCTGCCCAACCCTCCTGAACCTCGAGGAACGATTCCGCATCCACGAGCGAGTCGATCAGCTCCTTGATATCGAAGGGTGTCTTTTCATCGCCAGGGACGATCTCAGCGGGGGACGAGCCAGCAGAGGGCTCAGCCGGTGGAGCGGGCGGAGGTTCCCCCTCCCAACTCTGGGGCATGTAGGTGAGGTAGCGGCGCGCCAGAGATATCGCCTCCTCATCGCTCTCGACCAGAAAGTGTCCGCAGCCTGAAACCGTGGTGTGCATCTTTGCCCCGCCCATCTCCTCGAGGCTTACCTGCTCGCCTATGACCATCTCTGCCATTCGGGGGGAACCCAGGTACATCGATGCATTCCCCTCTCGCATCACGACCACATCGCAGAAGGCGGGAATGTAGGCGCCTCCGGCAGCGCTCGGACCAAGGAGAAGGCAGATCTGAGGCACCTGGCCCGACATACGGATCTGGTTTCGGAAGATCCTCCCTGCACCGCGGCGGCCGGGGAACATCTCGACCTGATCGGTGATCCGTGCGCCAGCTGAATCGACCAAGTAGAGGATCGGAATCTGCAAACGCATCGCATCCTCCTGCGTTCTCAAGATCTTCTCGACCGTCTTCACTCCCCAGGAACCAGCCTTGACCGCCGGATCGTTGGCAACCACCGCCACCGACCGGCCGCTGATCTTTCCCAGACCGCAAACCACGCCGTCGGCTCCGAGGCCCTCTTTATCCCAGTTGGCGAGCAGAGACGACTCCGAGAGACTGCCTTCGTCGAGCAGCGCTGCAATGCGTTCGCGCACCTGAAGCTTGCCCTGACCGGCGACCTTCTCGCGGTGGTGTTCCGGACCGCCGCCGATCGCTGCCTCGGAAGCATCCCGGATATCACTCATCTTGAAACGACCACTCAGGACTTGGACTTGGCCGAAGCCTTCGGCTTGGCTGATGCGGCCTTCGACTTGGCAGCCGATCCGTTACCGCCACTGCCGACATGCTCCTTGGCCGTGTCGCTCAACTTGGATGCAAGAGCCTTGAGGTCGGCGACGGTTTCGTCGCGGCGCTCATAGAGATCGTCGATCACAGCCTCTATGTCGCTCTTCTGTGTGGCGGCATCGTCGAGGACCTTCTTCGCCTCGGCCTTTGCCTTGGCCACGATCTCCTTGCCCTCAGCGTCGGCCTTCTTCTTGCTGTCAGCCGTAAGCTGCGTTGCCGCACTGGAAGCCTCATCAGAGGTCTTCTTCGCCTTTGCCAACAGACTCTCGGACTCACGCCTTGCCTTCTCGCGGACTTCGGCGGCTTCTGTGTCGGCCTCGGCGCGGATCTGGCTGGCGCTTTCCTCGGCTTGGGCGAGAATCGAAGATGTACGCTGACCGATTCTCTCGAGCTCACGCTTTACGGCATCGGTGCGTGATTCATCGCCGGCACCGGTCTCGAGCCAGTCGGCGAGTTTGGTCAGGAACCGCTCTACCTCAGTCTTGTCGTAGCCGCGCCGCGCCGTCGGAAACGAGGCGTTACGGATTCGATCGAGGCTTGTCTGATCTACTGCCATTGGTTCGGAAATCCTAAACGGAAACTCGATTCGGGTTAGAAATATTCGTGCAAGATCCGCATGCGTAAATCATGGGTGAACGGCACCGCTAGCCGCTGAGGCGCGCCTTCATTGCCTCTGCCAGGGCCATCGCGCCACTCAGGGGACGGACCATCACAGCCATCTCCTTGACCTTGCCGTCTTGGTCGAAATAGAGGAAGTCGGCGCCCTCTACTTCACGATCTCCGACCTTGGCCTTGAACACGAGCACCGCTGAGAGGTCCGTCTCGACCTGATCGATGTAGTGGAAGTCCTCGAACACCTGTATCACCATGCTCAGGAGATGCTGGAGGGTATCCCTTCCCTGATACGGCTTGAAGACGACCGGGCTATGGAAGATCACATCTTCGGTGAAAAGCTCCTCCGTCTTCGAGAAGTCCTTTGCCTCGGCGGCCTGTCTGAACCTGTCGCTGAGCATTGCTGGAGAGTAGCCCCTTACGCGCCGGGGACTGACTCCGGACCGCTCCAGTCGACCGGGCCGGCGGTGAGCACATGCGAGCCCAGGGGCCTGCCCAATAGATCCTGAGCCGCCTTCGCCGCCTCGACGAGACCCTCGACGTTTACGCCAGTCGCGATCCCCATCTCTTCGAACATACCGACCAGATCCTCGGTCGCAATGTTCCCGGTTGCCCCAGCAGGCACCGGACAACCGCCCAGTTCGCCGAAGGAGCTCTCGAAAGAGGCCACGCCGGACTCGAGCGCCGCCAGAGCATTGGCCAGCCCCTGCCCTCGCGTGTTATGAAAATGCGCGGTCAGCTGAGTGCCGTCCAGGCGCTGAGAGGCTTGCTCGAAGAAAGCCTTTACTTGAAGCGGGTTCGCCATCCCTGTGGTGTCGCCGAATCCGATCTCCTCGCAACCGGCGGAGATCAGTCGCTCGGCTATCGCGAAGACCGTATCGGGGTCGACCCTTCCCTCGTAGGGGCAGCCGAAGCTGACCGAGACAACCGCGACACAGCGGAAGCCAGCCTCCCCCGCTCTGGAAATCGCCTGCTCTAATTCTCCAACCGATTCATCGATGCTGCGATTCACATTGGCCCGGCTGTGCGATTCGGTTGCCGAGCAGAAAAAACTCAGCTCGCTCAACTTGTCGGTGAACTCGAGCGCCCTGTCGAGACCTCGCAGATTCGGCACGAGCGCCGAATAGACGACTCCTTCACGAGCCTCGATCCCCGACAGCACCTCTTCGGCATCAGAGAGCTGTGGAATGACGTCGCTGCGTACGAAGGAGGTCAACTCGATCCTCTTCAATCCCGTATCCAGCAGCATCCCGATCAGACGCAGCTTGTCGGCCGTCGGGATGGTCTCGGGTTCGTTTTGGAAGCCGTCCCTCGGGCCAACCTCGCGAATCTCTACTCGCTCGGGCAGGAGAGACACGACTTGGCTCAGACCATCCCCAGGCCGCCCGAGACACCGAGCGTTTCTCCGGTGACAAAGGCTGCATCGTCAGAGGCAAGAAATGCCACGGCGGCTGCGACCTCCTCCGGGGCTCCAAGGCGCTTCATCTGGGTGGAGTCACGCATGGTCTGGATCAGTTTTTCACCCATCTCACCGAACTCAGTCGCCTGCATCAGCAAAGGGGTCTCGATCGGGCCAGGTGCGATCGAGTTGGCGGTGATCGCGTAGCGCGCGTTTTCTCGAGCGATCACCTTCATGAAAGCGATGACCGCTCCCTTCGCGGCCGAATAGACAGCTGACCCTTTGGAGCCAACGCGACCTGCCTCTGACGCGATCGAAACGATTCGGCCGTAGCCGGCGTCTTGCATAGCCGGGAGGACTGCGTGTGTACAGGCAAATACGCCGCCCAAGTTCACCGCCATGACCCGCTCCCACTGCTCGGGTGTGGTCTGTGTGAAGAATCCGAACTCGTCTGTTCCGGCGTTGTTGACGAGGATCTCGAATGGCCCGTGCTCTGCAACGAACTCGGCCGCCCCTTCGGGAGAGGTGACGTCGAGCAACCCAGCGCTACCTCCGATACGGCCGGCCAGTTCAGCGGCTTCGTCGGCCTTGAGGTCTCCGATGACTACGTTTGCACCCTCTGCCGCCAAGCGCTCCGCGATTGCAGCGCCAATACCCTGGGCGCCCCCGGTAACCATTGCTTTACGACCCTCTAGTCTCATCGCGGACAGGATAGTCCGGCAGCCGAAATCAGTCCCCAGCGCCTAGACTCGCCCCCTGATGAATCCTCCCTCAGGCAACGCGGATGGCAAAACCATTCCGATAATTGGCGGAACCGGCGCCCTTGGGTTTGGGCTTGCGTTGGCTTTTGCACGCGCCGGAGCCTCGATTGCGATCGGCTCGCGCGACGCCGATCGTGCAGCCGAGGCGGCCTCACGCGCCTGCGAAGCCGTGCCCGGAGCCACCGTCGAGGGACTCTCGAACGAAGATGCGGCAACCAAGGGAGATGTTCTCTTCTTGGCGGTCCCGTTCAGGGCCCAGTCGGAGACCCTGACCAATCTGCGGGAGCACCTGAAGGAGGGGCAGATCTTGGTCGACTGCACGGTGCCGCTGGCTGCTGCGGTCTCGGGAAAGGCGACGCGCCTACTGGGTGTCTGGCAGGGATCTGCGGCCGAGCAGGCCCAGGAGATGGTCCCTGAGGGGGTAACCGTCGTCTCGGCGCTGCATACGGTCAGCGCCAAGTCGCTGGCCGAGGGCGAGGAGTTCAACGAAGACACCCTGATCTGTGGCGACCGCAAGGCCGACAAAGCTCGCGTGGCAGAGTTGATCTCGTTGATACCCGGGCTTCGCGCAGTCAACGCAGGCGCGCTCGAGACTTCGAGAATCACCGAATCACTCACCCCCTTGCTGATCTCGATCAACGGCAGATACAAGACCCATTCGGGGATCCAGATAACCGGCCTCCCTGAGGGAGATCACTGGAGTTGAGCGAACCCCGGCGGGTCGCCCTGCTGGCTGGCGGGACCGGCGGCGCAAAGCTGGCGGCAGGCTTTCAGGCTGAGTTGGGTGAGCGTCTCTCGGTAATCGCAAACCCTGCTGATGACGAGTTGGTCCTCGGAATCGACGTATCCCCCGATCCAGATCTGATCACCTACTGGCTTTCCGGTCAGATCGACGAAGAGCGTGGATGGGGCATAGCCGATGACAGCTTCACCGTCTTTGACCGCCTCGGGTTGCTGGGTGCGCCGGATTGGTTCCGAATTTCTGATCGCGACCTCGCAACCTGCATCTATCGCTCGACCTTCGTTGCAGAGGGTGGCACGCGAACCGCCGCCCAGACTCAAATCGCCTCAGCGCTCGGAGCTACCGCGAAGGTACTGCCGGCCACCGAGTCACCGATCCGCACCCGGATCAAAACCGGGGCCGGATGGCGCTCGCTTCAGGAATACCTGGTGGCCGACGGCGGATCTGACCCAATCGAGGAGGTAACCGTTGAAGGACTCGATCAGGCAGCGCCGACACCCGAGGTCCTGAGCGCGCTCGCCAGCGCTGACCTGATCGTGATCGGACCATCCAACCCGGTGCTTTCGATCGGGCCGATCCTCGGCATCCTGGGGCTTCGAGAGGCGATCGAATCCGCTTCGGCACCCGTGATTGCCGTCAGTCCGCTTATCGCAGGCAAATCGGTGAAGGGACCGACCGAGGAGTGCTTGCGTTCGCTCGGAAGACCGGTGGACGCCTCCGGTATCGCCTCTCTCTACGAGGGCCTGCTCGATGCTCTCGTTTGCGATAGCGATGATCCCGCTCAAGACCTCGACGATCCGCCCTTCTACAGAGGCGAAACGCTGATGGAAGACGCCGAGGGCAGACAGAACCTCGCGCGCTCCCTGCTGAAGCTCTCAGAAGCCCTCTGAGAGGGCTGCGAAGGCTTCGAGGACTTCCTCCAAACGGGGCGGGATCTGCCATGCCGGTGACTGCCCCTCGCTAGCCTTTTCAGTCGAATGTTCGGAGCAGAACGACTTCGCACTCTGGCGATCCTCCCGGTCAAGGAGTTCAGCCGCGCCCACGAGCGTCTCGCGGGCGTGATTTCGGATGCCGATCGGGCCCGCCTTGCCGAGGAGCTCTTTCTCGACATGATGATCAAGGTTCGTCGCTGCAAGACGATCGACGATGTCCTCATCGTCACCTCCGACTCTGAGGTAGTTCGCCATGCCAAGTGGGTAGGTATCGACGTCCTCTCCCTGGCAGAAGAACCCGGGCACTCCGACGCCGCCGCGCGCGGAATCAGGGACGCAGTCGCCGGTGACTTCGAACGTGTCGCTGTGCTTCCAACCGATTGCCCTCTCTTCGACCCCGTGGATTTCGACGGACACCTCGGGCGAACCCCGCGCGCCGCGCTGATCGTTCCCGATCACGCTCATTCGGGGACCAACGCGCTGATCCTCACCCCACCTGACTGCTTTGAACCGGCGTTTGGATCCGAAAGCCTGGTTCGCCATACCGGCCGAGCCCGCGCTTCTGGTGTCAGCTTTGCGCTGGAAGAGATCGAAGGGCTCGCTCATGACCTCGACACACCGGAAGACCTTGCATACCTGCGCGAGGCCCTGCTGGTCAGCCCGGAACGCTCGCCACGTGCGGCGCGGGTTCTCTGGGAGATAAGCCCAGATTCAGAAGCAGAAGAGGGGTCGCAAATCACTCTTTCCGAGCACTCCCCCACACCCCCGCCGGCCTGATCGCGGATCCGACAGACAATCGCCGGATCGAGATCCGGCCTCTGACGGGTATTCCCGAGGTTTCGGCAGGCGATGAACTCGGTTCACTGATTTCCACTGCGGTGAAACCTGGCAATGGTGAGATAGTCGTCTGCTCGCAGAAGATCGTCTCGAAAGCAGAGGGCCGGGTGAGGGACCTGGCTCAAGTAGAGCCGGGCGATGAAGCCGTAAGTATCGCCGCGGAAGTCGGACGCGACGCCCGTCTGGTCGAGTTGGTCTTGGCCGAGAGCCGCCAGATCCTCCGGGCGACCGAAGGCAGGTTGATGGTAGAAACGCACTCTGGCTGGGTCTGCGCAAATGCAGGCATCGATACCTCGAACCTGCCTGACGCAGGGACCGTGTGTCTGCTGCCGGAAGATGCAGACGCCTCTGCCCGCAGGATCAGATCGGAGATAGAGGCAGCCTCAGGTGGAAGACCGGCGGTAGTGATCGCAGACAGCTTCGGGCGCGCCTGGCGTCTCGGCCAGGCTGAGGTAGCGATCGGTTGCGCCGGCATCGAAGCGATCGATGATTGGGAGGGGAGAACCGACTCGCACGGCCAGGTGCTCAAGGCCACCGCGATAGCGACTGTCGATCACCTTGCCGCTGCGGCCGATCTGATCAGGCAAAAGGACTCGAACGTGCCGGGGGCCGTGATCTCGGGGCTCGAGCACTTGGTGACCGATGATGATGGTCCCGGAGCGATCAGCGTGCAGCGCCCCGAATCCGACGATCTCTTTCGCTGAAGTACGCGCTCGAGGTTCAGTAGGTCTCGAGGACCTCGTAGAGCGTCGTGCGCTGCGCAGGGGTCCTTCCTGCGTTGCGTGCAGCCGCGACCAGGTCCTCGGGCTCGAGGCGGGTTCCATGCTGCGAGCCCGCCATCCGCGAAATGTTCTCCTCCATCAGAGTGCCGCCGAGATCGTTTACCCCCCAGCGCAGCGACTCGGTCGCTCCCTCCAGTCCCATCTTTACCCAGCTCGCCTGCAGGTTGGTGATCGAGCGCCCCAGACCCAACCGAAACGCCGCCGTGTGTTTGAGGTTCTCTCTGATCGAGATCTCCTCGACCCCGTGGGTGCGGCCGAGGAGTGTGTTGAAGGGAATGAAGCTGAGCGGCACGAACTCGGTGATGCCGCCGGTCCGCTCTTGGACCTCACGCACCACGCCGATGTGCCGAGCCAGTTCTCGCGGCTCTTCTATGTGGCCGAACATCACCGTGGAGGTCGAGCGCAGGCCAGCGGCATGCGAGGCCTCGATGATCTCCACCCACCTCTCGACCGGCAGCTTGTTCGGCGAGATGCGCTCTCGCACTCCATCGACCAGCACCTCGGCCGCGGTACCGGGGGTAGAGCCGAGGCCGCAGCCGATCAGGTACTCGAAAACCTCGAGAGGGTCCTTGCCTTCGCGCTCACACATGTGATCGATCTCCATCGGAGAGAAGGCGTGGAGGTGGATGTCCGGAGCAGCCTCTTTGGCAACGGTCAACCAGCGCCCGTAATCACGAAGTTCGTATTCGGGATGGATGCCCCCCTGCATGCAGATCTCGGTTGCGCCGAACTCGAGCGCTTCCTCGATCCGATCGACGAACTCCGCCTCGTCGAGCGTGTAGGCCTCGGGTGAACGCTTTCCCTGACCGAAGCCACAGAAGGCACACCCAACTATGCAGACATTGGTGAAGTTGATGTTGCGGTTGATCACGAAGGTCGCTACATCACCCGCTAGGTCCTGCCTGAGCGCATCGGCGGCTATGCGCATCTGCTCGATCACCTCAGGGTCTGTTTCGGCAAACAGGGCAGTCAGCTCATCCTCGGTCAGCCGCTCCCCCTGACGCCCCTTCTCGATCGCGGTCGAGCTCAAGGAGTGATCAACCGGCCCGCTCCTTAGCGAACGGCCTGAGCCCCTACGCGGAATGAAGCTCCAGTAGCGTGACTTGACCAGATCGAGGACGCCCTGCTCCATCCACTGCGGATCCAGATACTGGGGGTATACGCAGAGACGCTCAGCCACGGCATACCCCTTGGGGGCAAGCTCGTCCCTGACCTCGCGCGGACTCGGAAATGCCTCCTCCGGGGAGATGTGATCGCCGTTGGCCGAGAGACCTCCAAGGTCGGTAGCGCCTGCATCGACCAGCTCCGGCCACCATTCAGCGAGATTGGGGGGAATCTGGATTCCGACCTCCGGCATCAGCTCACGACACTCGGCCACCAGCCCGATCATCTCTTCAACCGTCACCTCCGAGGCCCACTCGGGTCGATCCACCTCATCGGTGTGCCGCTCTGTGGCATCGCTTCCAGACCAGCGGGTCTGCGCTGAGGAGTCGGCTATCTCGGCGACATCTCGTCCGTAGTAGCGAGGGTGCGGAACGTAGTTCTGGAGAATGACCTCTTGGATATGGCCGAACCGGCCGTTGATCTCAGCGATCTTCTCGAGGGACTGAGTGCGCTCGGCGGAGGTCTCTCCGACCCCGATCAGGATCCCCGTGGTGAACGGGATCTTGAGCTCACCTGCGGCTTCGATCATCTCGATCCGCGGAGCTGGATGCTTGGTCGGAGAACCGGCGTGAACCGTCTCCATCAGCCGCTCCGAGACCGACTCCAGCATCAAACCCTGAGATGCGGTCACTTCCCTCAGCCTCGAAAGATCCGTGCGATCGACTACTCCGATGTTCGTATGAGGCAGCAGACCTCGCTCGATCGCACGCTCACAGGTCCAGGCCACGTACGAGGTGAAGTCCTCGTGTCCCCAAAGGGCAAGGCGCTCGGCCACCTCTGCGTTCACCTCCGGGCGCTCGCCGGTGAGGATCAGGAGCTCCTTGCACCTGCGGCGAACTGCGTCATCGAGGCGGCGCTCGACCTCTGCCGGCGCGTACAGATGGGCCTGGTGGGTCGCAAACGAGCAGTACTTGCAGAAGCACTGGCAGGTCCGCGAAAGCGACAGCGTGTAATTGCGTGAGTAGGTAACCCTTCGCACCGAAGGGAAGCTACCGCAGGGGCGACCTCGCCCCCCTCTTGGAGTCGCCTTGGCTAGCTGCCGACGATGCCGCCAGGAGGCGACGAAGGCGGCTGGCTGCTCTGGTGCTCCTGACGCAGATGCGGAGCCTCGCCTGCTGGCGGGGCAGGACCGCGCGGAGCGAGCTCGTCAGCGAGTTCCTGATCGGGACCGCTCGCGTTCTCGATCACGAACTTGTAGACGACTACCGCAAGCAGAGCACCGAGGATCGGCCCGACGATATAGGGCCAAACTCCGCCCCAGTCGCCGCTGACCAACGCCGGACCGAACCAACGAGCCGGGTTGACCGCACCACCGGTGAGGGGAATCAGGACCATCTCGACCATTCCGTAAGCGGCACCGACTGCGAGAGGTGCCCAACGACGCGCATCGGGGTTGAGTGCCAACGCAAGCAGGGTGAGTACGAGGAGGAATGTTCCAATTCCTTCCAGGACCATTCCCGGAAAGTCGCCTCCGAGCAGCGGGCTGACTGAAGTGGCACCGTAGTCGGAAGCACGACCTTCGTCGAGCAGGAACCACTTGGTCAGCAGGGCACCGAGAACTCCGCCGGAAAGCTGGGCGAGTATGTAGACGGCTCCGTCCACCGGATCCATCCGCCGAAGCGCCATGAACGCGGTGGTGACCGCCGGGTTGAAGTGACCACCGCTGGCGACACCGATGCTGGCGATCAGGATGAAGAGCACGAACGCGCTGGTCAGACCGACCACCGCGAAGTCCGAGCCGAAGGATGCGTTCTGACCGGTCGCGACATAGAGCACGATGGTGCTGGTGATGATGAAGGTCAGAATGAGAGTGCCAAGCAACTCTCCGATGTAGGCGGCAAATCCCTTGCTCTGCACTGTCTTGCTCCTCCTTGGAGTAGATGATCTTTTCCGTCCCGCAAGGAACTCATGCAGGACCTGACGGAGTGTATACGCGTCACCACGCGAATGCGTGAACCAATATCGTCGTGGTGTGAGATCACTGGTCGCGTTGCTGGCGACCTTCGCTTGTCTGGTTGGTCTACAGGCGTGTGGAGGTGCTGAACCGGACGCGCCCCGCCAGCGCGGGGCGTCGCTGACCCTTGACTTTCGCCCAAACGCGGTCCATACGGGCATCTATGCGGCAGCAGGTAGCGGTGGGCTTGGGCGCAACGGAATTGATCTCGAGATCCTCCAGCCCGGTTCCTCGGCGGACGCCACAAAGATTCTCGGGGCCGGCCAAACCGACTTTGCGATCCTCGACATTGCCGATCTGGCCCTGGCCAGAGCTAACGGAATACCCCTGACGGCAGTTGCCGCGGTAGTACAGAAGCCGCTTGCCGCAGTAATCGCCGGACCAGGAAAAACCGGGCGCCCTCAGCCTGACTTGGCGGGTGGGACCATCGGAGTAACGGGCACCGCCTCAGACGAACTCGTTCTGGACACGGTTCTGCAAGCGGAGGGTTTGAGCTCCGCAGATATCACGCGAATCAACATAGGATTCGGCTCGGTACCGGCGCTCAGCGCAGGCCGCCTCGACGCAGCAACAGCCTTCTGGAACGCCGAAGGGGTCGAGCTGAAGAGGTCTGTAGTACCAACTCGTGAATTGAGGGTCGAGCGCTACGGAGCCCCTGATTACCCACAGCTGCTGATAGCGGTGAATCAGCAGAAAATCGAACCGGACTCTCCTTTGGTCTGTTCGCTGCTGCGCGGATTGTCTGCTGGCTATCGCCTTACAGCGAGGAGTCCAAGGTCGAGCCTCGGATACCTGCTCAACGCCAATCCTGCTCTGGACCGTGCCTCGCAAGCCGCTCAGCTGCATGCCCTGATCGAGGGCTCAGCACTATCCGAAAGCATTTCCGTGAATGCAAAACGCGCCGGTGAC
>JBEIRY010000008.1:0-39965 GCA_040375675.1 Thermoleophilales bacterium
CTGCACCGCTGACCGGGTCTTGGCCGACGGTGATCCCGGCAACCGTTCGGTCGTTGGGGGGAAGGAAGCAAGGAACCGGTTCGAAGGCGTTCCAGGCCGACGCCGAAGCGGCGGGGATGGCCAGGAAGGCCGCGATCGATACAGCCAACAGTGTGAGACGAGTGCGCTTCATGTTCTCTGGTTCCTTTCCAACTCAGGTAAAAAGTGACTGACATCTGCCGATAGCGCCATGAATCTACTGGATCGATCGGCCATTCGCTCCGTGACCTGTCAGAGGAGTGGAAAGATCGATGCCGAGCGAACCTGCTCCAGCTAGTAACTTTCGCGACGGGCGTCGGTTCAGGAGGCTGGCCCCGAAGAGGAGGAGTCGAGAGATATGGCTTATTTCGTAACTGGTGGAACCGGATTCATCGGTCGCA
Organism: Thermoleophilales bacterium; assembly: GCA_040375675.1. Lineage (GTDB taxonomy): Bacteria > Actinomycetota > Thermoleophilia > Solirubrobacterales > 70-9 > CAIUSP01. The sequence continues at coordinate 420 of JBEIRY010000008.1, forward strand.
ATCTGATCGAGCGTCTGCTCGAGCGCGATGGGGATATCTATGTCCTGGTTCGAGAGGGCTCTCGCGGCAAGCTCGAGGACCTCAAGGTCCAGTTGGGCGATCAGGGCGAGCGCGTGAAGCCGGTGGTCGGTGACCTCACTGCTCCGCTCCTCGGCTGCGAGGATCAGATCACCGAGCTCGACGGAAAGATCGATCACTTCTTCCACCTCGGAGCGATCTACGACATGTCAGCCGACGCGGCCTCCCAGCAGAAGTCGAATGTGGAGGGAACCCGCGAAGCGGTCGCCCTCGCAGACCGGATCGAGGCGAAGCACTTCCACATGACGAGCTCTATCGCCGCCGCCGGTCTCTATCCAGGGACCTTTACCGAGCAGATGTTCGATGAGGCCGTGAAGGTCGACTCGAACCCCTACTTCCAGACCAAGCACGAGTCCGAGGCGGTAGTTCGCGATGAATGCGAGGTTCCCTGGCGGGTCTACCGGCCCGGAATCGTGGTCGGTGACTCCGAGACCGGTGAGATCGACAAGATCGACGGCCCTTACTACTTTTTCAAGGCGATCCAGCGTCTTCGCAGTGTCCTGCCGCAATGGTTCCCCAGCATCGGGATCGAAGGTGGCGAGATCAACATCGTCCCGGTCGATTTCGTGGCCGATGCGATGGACCACATCGCTCACCTCGACGGGCTCGACGGTGAGACCTTCCACCTGACCGACCCTTCGGCTCTCAGCGCGGGTCAGGTAGTGAACGTGCTGGCGAAGGCGGCTCATGCGCCCGAGGCGGCGATCCGGATCGATTCGAAGATGTTCGACTTCGTGCCCTCTGCCGTGCGGGCAGGGGTAGGGAGTCTCCCGCCGGTGAAGCGGATCAGCGATCAGGTCCTCGACGACCTGGGGATTCCGAGGAACGTCCTCTTCTTCCTCGACTACCCGACCAAGTTCGATTCGACCAACACCCAGAAGGCGCTGGAGGGGTCGGGAATCTCGGCACCCCCGCTCGCCACCTACGCCCCTGCGATCTGGGATTACTGGGAGCGAAACCTCGATCCCGACCTGTTCAAGGATCGCTCGCTCTCGGGCGCCATCGGCGGCAAGGTCGTGATGATCACTGGCGCCTCATCAGGAATCGGTCTCGCGACTGCGGAGAAGTGCGCTGCCGCCGGGGCCACCGTCGTTCTGGTTGCAAGGAGCGCCGACAAGCTGGAGGAGACACGCGCTCAGATCGAGGAGGCAGGCGGCAAGGCTGATGTTCGTCCGTGCGATCTGACCGATCTGGAAGACATCGACCGAATGGCCGCAGAAGTGCTCGAGGAGTACGGCCGGGTGGATGTGCTGGTCAACAACGCCGGTCGCTCGATCCGCCGCTCGGTCGAGCTCTCCTACGACCGTTTCCACGACTACGAGCGCACGATGCAGCTGAACTACTTCGGCGCGCTGAAGTTGACCATGGCTTTGTTGCCTGCGATGCGCAAGAAGGTCAAAGGTCACAAGGGAGGGCACATCGTCAACGTCAGCTCGATCGGTGTCCAGACGAACGTGCCGCGGTTCTCGGCCTACGTCGCCTCCAAGTCGGCGCTCGATGCCTGGTCGCGCTGTGTTGCCAGCGAGATGGTCGACGACAACGTCCACATCACGACCATTCACATGCCGTTGGTGCGCACACCGATGATCGCTCCGACCAGCATGTACGACGCCTTCCCGACCCTCGCCCCCGATGAGGCCGCCGAGATGATCACCGAGTCGATGATCACCAAGCCGAAGAAGGTCGCAACGCGTCTCGGCAACTTCGGCGAGCTGCTCTACGCGATCGCACCGAAAGCTTCTGATGCAATTCTCAATACCGGCTACAAGCTCTTCCCCGAGTCGAAGGCGGCAAAGGGCGAGAGCCCGGATGAGAAGAAGGACGGCGACGAGCAGCCCTCCGGCGAGGCAGTCGCCTTTGCCTATCTGATGCGCGGCGTTCACTGGTAGCAGCGGGTAGGCTCGCCGACATGACCGAGCAGGGCGATGAGCGCCAACTCAAGTGGTGGGGCTGGGGCTACGCCGATCAGCAGCCCGACCGCGCTGGCCTCGACTTGGTCGCCGAGGGCGTTCCCGAGCGCCTCGGGTTCGAACCCTCCGGTGTGGTCGAGCCGGTCGCTCTCGCAGACCTCGACCTTCCCCCTTCGCGACTCAAACCCACTCCCACGCTTGCTGATCTCTTCTCGGACTCGCCCTATGACCGCGCCTCGCATGCGGTCGGCAGGGCCTACAGGGACATAGTCCGGACCATCCGCGGAGATCTGCCGCACCCACCCGATCTGGTCGCCCGGCCCGGCACCGCCGAGGAGGTCGACGCCGTGCTCGCCTGGTCTGAGGATTCGAACGCAGCGGTCATCCCCTTCGGTGGCGGCACGAGCGTTGTGGGCGGGGTAGAGGCGAGGCTGCCCGAAGATTCCGATTACGCCGGTGTGGTGAGCCTCGATTGCAAGCGGATGGACCGGGTGATCGAGGTCGATCCTGTCTCGCTTGCCGCTCGCATAGAGGGCGGTGCGACCGGACCGGGTCTGGAGGCGCAGTTGCGCGAGCATGGCCTGACTCTGCGCCACTATCCGCAGTCGTTCGAGTTCTCGACCTTGGGCGGCTGGATTGCGACGAGGGCCGGCGGTCACTTTGCCACCGGCGAGACCCACATCGATGACCTGGTCGAATCGGCCAGGATGATCTCGCCGTCGGGTGAGTGGCTGAGTCGCAGGCTTCCGGGATCGGGAGCGGGACCGAGCCCCGACCGAATGGTCATCGGCTCTGAGGGGACCCTAGGGGTGATCGTCGATGCCTGGATGAAGGTCCGCGAGCGACCCCGGTGGCGCGGCAACTGCTCGGTGCTCTTCGATGACTTCTTCGAAGGCGCCGCCGCAGTGCGAGCACTCGCCCAGTCGGGCCTGCAGCCGGCCAACTGCAGGCTGCTCGATGCCGCCGAGGCCGAGATAAACGGAGTCTCTGCTGGAGGATCCTCGGTGTTGGTGCTCGGTTTCGAGTCGGCCCGTGTTGCGGTAGCCGATCGGCTCGATCAGGCTGTGGAGATCAGTCGTGAGTGCGGCGGCTCTCCGGGCGAGATCGAATTGCGAGACGCCGAGAGAGAAGAGCCCGGTAGCTCGGGCGATGCGGGCTCGAAATGGCGAGACTCCTTCCTCGCTGCGCCCTATCTGCGTGATGCCTTGATCTGCTGCGGTGTGTTGACCGAGACTTTCGAGACGGCGATCACCTGGGATCGCTTCGATGAGTTCACCCGGTCGGTGCTGGATGAGGCGCGTCGGGTGACCGCGGAGCTCTCGGGCTGTCCGGTCGAAGGACCGGGCTCGCCGAGCGTCAGTTGCCGGATCACTCACGCCTACTCCGACGGTGCAGCGCCGTACTTCACGGTGCTCGCGCCGTCGCGGCCTGGCGCCGAGGTAGCGCAGTGGGACGAGATCAAACACGCGGTCTCGGAGGTTCTCGACGCCGCTGGAGCCACGATTACCCATCATCACGCGGTTGGCCGCGACCATCGCCCGTGGTACGACCGCCAGAGACCGGACCCCTTCGCAGAAGGCTTGATCGCAACCAAGCGCGCTCTCGACCCGCAGGGGCTGATGAATCCCGGCGTGTTGGTGGACCCGCTCTAGGCACGAACGCTTACGCCCACCTGACGACGCATCAGGTGCGTAATCTCTCCTGCTCATGGCTTCCACTCCCAAACGGGCCCGCAAAGCCACGCGCCGATCTCCGCTCAAGGCAGCGATCGTCACCATGCGCCCGCAGGAGTGGATCAAGAACCTGCTCGTATTTGCCGGTCTGCTCTTCTCGGGCAAGTTCGACGAGCCGAGCTCGATCGCTGCAGCGGTCGTCACCTTCCTCGCCTTCTGCGCGGTCTCGAGCGCGGGCTATCTGATCAACGACGCTCACGACGCAGAGCTCGACCGCAAGCACCCGACCAAGCGCAATCGACCTATCGCCGCGGGCGAGCTGAGCAAGCAGGCGGCGATCATCCTCGCTGTCTGTCTGATCATCGTGGGCCTGGTCGGCTCGGCGCTGCTGGAGGGCCTGTTGATCGCGGGCATCGTGTTGGCCTACGGGGTCGGTACCACTCTGTACTCCTTCTTCTTGAAGCGCGAGGTGATTCTCGACGTGATGACTATCGCCGGCTTGTTCGTGTTGCGAGTTCTGGCCGGTGCGATCGCGGTGAATGCCGACGCCTCCGCCTTCCTGCTGCTCTGCACCTTCATGGTCGCGATGTTCCTGGGCTTCACCAAGCGTCGCCAGGAGGCCACCTCTGAGCTGCATTCCGGCACCAAGACCCGTCCGGTTCTCGAGCACTACTCGATCCCCTTCCTCGATCAGATGGTTGCCATGGTCACCGCCGCGACCGTGATGAGCTACTCGATCTACGCCGTCTACTCGCCCCTGATCGGCTCGAAGATGCTTATCACCCTGCCGCCGGTCGTCTACGGAATCTTCCGCTACCTGTACCTGATCTACGACCGCAAGGACAGCCGTTCCACCGCTGCAATCGTCAGCGAGGACAAGGGCATGATCGGCGCTGCTGTGGTCTGGGTCGTATCGGTCGTAGTCCTGATCGCAATCTTCAATTAAGCCTCACCGGAGATCCCGATCGGGCGCAAGTGGGATACCCTCACGGCGTGGATCTGACGCTGACCGAATCAGAAGCGGCATTCCGTGACGAAGCCCGCGAGTGGTTTGCCAAGAATCATCCTGGCGAGACCCCGCGAGGCGACGAGAAGGCCGAGTTCGAGTTCCGCCGCACCTGGCAGAAGACCCTCCACGATGGTGGCTGGGCGGGGTTGTCATGGCCCGCAGAGTTCGGCGGCCGCGGCGCAAGCCTTATCGAGCAGACTCTTTTCAACGAGGAGATGGGCGCAGCCGATGCTCCTCTGCCGGCCAACGTGCTCGGCCTGGTCATGGGTGGACCTGTGGTCATCGCCCACGGCAACGAGACTCAGAAGGAGCGGTATCTCGAGCCGATCCTCTCTGCCGAGGAGATCTGGTGTCAGGGCTTCTCCGAGCCTGAGTCCGGCTCAGACCTCGCCTCGCTGAAGACGCGTGCGGTCAAGACTGACGGCGGTTGGAAGATCACCGGTCAGAAGGTCTGGACCACCTACGCCCACGAGGCGAAGTGGTGCATGCTGCTTGCCCGCACCGATCAGGACGCGCCGAAGCATCAGGGGATCACCTACTTCCTGCTGGATATGGATCAGGCCGAGGTCGAGGTAAGGCCGCTGCGCCAGATCACCGGTGAGGCCGAGTTCAACGAGATCTTCCTCGAAGAGGCCTTCGTACCCGACGAGAACATCGTCGGCGAGGTCGGTGCCGGATGGAGCGTCGCGATCACGACCTTGATGTTCGAGCGAGCCGGTCTCGGCGCGCTTGCGGTGGTCGGACTGGGCCGCGCCTACGAAGAGTTGCTCAAGCTGATCGCCGAGCGCGACGTCGGCTCTGATCCGTCGGTGCGCGAGCGGATGGCGAAGCTGAAGATCGGCCTGGAGGCGATGAGGCTTGGCGCGATGCGCACCCTCACCGCCACCATGAAGACCGGTATCCCCGGCCCTGAGGCATCACTTGGCAAGTGGGAGTGGGCGGTTCTCAATCAGGAGATGACCGATCTTGCGACCGAAATCCTCGGAGTCGATGGTTTGAAGTCCGACGAAGAGTGGACCTACCGCTTCCTTCGCTCACGCGCGAACTCGATCGAGGGTGGAACTACCGAGGTCTTGAAGAACATCGTCGCCGAGCGCGTACTCGGACTGCCGAGGCTGAGGTAGTCAGATGAACTTCGATCTCACAGACGACCAGCGCGAGATCAAAGATGTTGCGCGTCAGTTCCTCGACTCACGCTGCAAGCTCGAAGATGTGCGCAAAGCAGCCGAGGCCGGCGCCTACGACGAAGCTCTCTGGAAGGAGATCTGTGAACTCGGCTGGCCTGGAATCGCCACCCCTGAAGCCGACGGCGGCCAGGGACTCGGCATGGTCGAGCTGGCAACCATCTGCGAGGAGCTCGGTTACGCCTGCGCACCGGTTCCCTTCATGGGAGGGGTCATCGACTCCCTCGTCATCGCGGCCGGTGGTAGCGACGAGCAGCGTGCACGCTGGCTTCCGAATCTTGCAACCGGTGAGGTTCGCGGTGCCGCAGTAGTGGTCCACGAGGCCCCCTGGCTTGCGATAGACACCGAAGGAGCATCGGTCGTGGTCGCTGCAGACTCCAACCGAGTTGGCAGGGTCGGCGAGGCGTCTGAGCTCGACTTCACCAAGCTCGACCTGATCGACCGCACTCGCTCCTACGCAGAGGCGGCATCTACCGATGGTTTTGGCGAGGAGCTTTCGCCTGACCATTACCAGGGGGTGCTCAAGGGGCAGGTGGCGCTCTCGGCCGAGGTGCTGGGGCTTGCCCAGCGCGCGATGGAGATGGCGGTCGACTACGCGAGGGACCGCGAGCAGTTCGGCCGCCCGATCGGCGCTTACCAGGGCGTATCCCACCGCTGTGCCGAGATGCTCTACGCCGTCGAAGAGACTCGCTCTCTCGTCTACTACGCAGCTTGGTGTGCCGATGCCGAGCCCGAGACGCTGCCGCTGGCAGCCGCGATGGCCAAGGCACAGGCATCCGAGGCTTCTTGGTCGGTCGTCTCATCCTCGCTGCAGGTCCACGGCGGGATCGGGTTCACCTGGGAGCATGATCTCCAGTTCCTGCTCAAGCGCGCTCGTACCGACGGTAGGTTGCTCGGTACCCCAAGGCAAGAGCGCGCGCGAGTAGCCGAGCTGGTCGGCGTCTAGCCGGACAACTCGTCATCGAGATTCATCTCGAGGCGCTCAGTCAGGGCGTCTGGCCGGCCGTGTCAGGAACTGACCGGTTTTGGTGACAAACCGTTTGTGCCATTTTTCTCTTGTAAGCGCAGGGTTAGTGTCAGCTTCAACTTGTCCCCCTACCGGACAAGGGGTTAATCAATGAGCTCGGATCCAACCAGAGATCCAGCCCTGACGGCGCTTCTTGCAAACCTCTTCGACGAGACGGCTACACCGATGCTCGTCCTCGATGAAGAGTCCGCCTGCGTCGAGGCCAATCAGGCTGCTTGTGAGCTCTTCGGTCGAAGTCGCGGGGAGACGATTGGTCAGAAAGCAGATGACCTGACCGAAGGGATTGGTCAGAAGGTGGTGACCAGCACCACCTCCAACATCGCGCCCGGCAGACACCTGCAGGTTCTCGTGACCACTTCACCTGTTTCCGGACTTGGCGCCGGTGATGGTCAGGCCATCGAGCGGGAACCGCTTTCCGAGCGTGAGCGGGAGGTGCTCGAGTTACTTGCCAGCGGCGCCAACAACAACGAGGTTGCCGAGGAGTTGGGAATCTCACCCGAGACGGTCCGCAACCACACCCGTAACGCCCGCCGTAAGCTCGGAGCCCGTTCGCGCTCCCACGCGATTGCTCTCGCGATCACCCTCGGTCAGCTCGAGCTGACCCTCGACGCCTAGTCGGGCAGGATCTCCACGTCGTCCAAAACGACCGTCTTGCCCTTGAGGCGCAGGTGGAGGTCGACCGTCTCGTTACGGCGGTAGGTGCCGAACAGCCCGATCCACATTGCGAGCCAGCGGGTGATTCCGAGCGTCCCCTCTTTGTAAATCGGCTCATTGAAGACGACCTCACTGCCGCGGATCTCGTAGTCGCTCCCTTGCTCTTGCTCTACCCCGTTGATGAATACGTGGATCGGTCTCTCGGCACCGCCTGGAAGCTTTACCCGCCTACCTACCGGCACTCCCTCTTTGAGGTTCTTGCCATGCCCTCGCCGCGCTGCCAACTCGGCCTCGTTCACGACTCGGCTCCTTTAGGGCTCAGCTCACTTCGGAGTGCATCTACCACCTCGGTCTTGCCACCGGTTGCCAGTTCTCTTTTGCGCACGCTGCCAGCGTAGGCGACCAGCCGTCCGTCACCCATCACGTCGATACCGGCGTCAGTCGAGCGAAATACCCCCGGCGATGAGATCTCGATCCGGCCCTCGACGATCTGCGAGCGCTCGTAGGTCTTGATCGCCTTGACCGGGCCGGTGCGTTCGGCCCGCAAGGCGGTGTCGATCGTCTCCGCGATCAGACCAAGCGCCTGGTCGAGGGTGGCACAGCGGCTGCGCTGCACCTCTGATCCAAGTCGAGCGGTGACCTTCCAGTTGCCCATCGACCCGTTGCCTTTGGGCAGTTGGTCAGGCTCCGCGCTGCTGGAGCTTCGGGCGACGTATGTGCTCGTAGGCGATCTTCTCCGGGCCCGAGCGTTCTGCAACCGGCACATAGCTGGCCTCGCGCGCACCGGTGTAGATCTGCCGCGGCCGCGCGATCTTCTGCTCGGGGTCGTCGCTCATCTCCATCCACTGCGCGATCCAACCGGCAGTACGGGGGATGGCGAAGATAACCGTGAACATCGAGGCGGGGATCCGCAGGGCTTCGTAGATCAGACCCGAGTAGAAGTCAACATTCGGGTAGAGCTTGCGGGAGGTGAAGTACTCGTCGTCGAGAGCGCGCTTTTCGAGCTCGACCGCGATCTCGAGCAGCGGGTTCTCACCGGTTGCCTCGAGTACCTCCTCGACGTGCTTGTGGATTATCCGCGCGCGCGGATCGTAGTTGCGATACACGCGGTGACCAAAGCCCATCAGGCGCTCGTCCTGGTTCTTTACCCCCTCGAGGAAGTCCGGAATGTTTTCGACCTTCTTGATCCGTCGAAGCATCCGGAGCACTGCTTCGTTCGCGCCACCGTGCAGCGGTCCGTAGAGAGCTGCGATGCCTGCCGCGACCGTGGAGTAGGGGTCCACCTGGGAGCTGCCTACGCCTCTGACCGCGCTGGTCGAGCAGTTCTGCTCGTGGTCGGCGTGGAGGATGAACAGGACGTCCAGTGCCCGCGCCAAGCGAGGATCCGGGTCGTACTTGACCTCGGTCATCTTGAACATCATCGAGAGGAAGTTCTCGGTGTAGTTGAGGTCGTTGTCGGGGTAGACGTAAGGCAACCCGCGGCTGTGGCGGTAGGAGAAGGCAGCGAGCGTCGGCATCTTCGCGATCATCCTGATCGCGGCCATATAGCGCTCCTTCGGATCGAGGATCTCCTTCGAGCCCGGATAGAAGGTCGAAAGCGCCCCGACGCAGGCCAGCAGCATGCCCATCGGGTGGGCGTCGTAGCGGAATCCAGACTCGAACTGCTTCATGTCCTCGTGGACGAAGGTGTGGTGGGTGATGTCGTAGGTCCAACGCTCGAGCTGTGATGAGGTCGGTAGCTCGCCGAAGATCAGCAGGTAGGCGACCTCCAGGTAGGTGGAGTGCTCGCAGAGTTGTTCGATCGGAATACCGCGGTGTTCGAGAATGCCGGCATCACCATCGATGTAGGTGATCTCCGACCGGCACGACGCCGTGTTGGTGAAGGCTGGGTCGTAGGTCATCAGGCCGAAGTCTTCTTCGGAGACCTTGATCTGGCGGAAGTCCATCGCCTTCACCGTGCCGTCGGTGATCTCCATCTCGTAGGAGTCCCCGGTGCGGTTATCGGTTACCGAAAGGGTGTCCTTCTTGTTCTTGCTGCCCTTGCCTTTTGCGGCCGCAGCGTCGGTCTGCTCGGTGGCCAATTGATTCTCCTTACCTGTTTGGTCTTTTCTTGCGGCGCCCAGTATCGCACCTCAGGGCCGGTGGATCGGGCGCAGCCCTGCGAATCGCTGCTGCCCTAGATCTCGAAGTGGGTAATTTCGCGAAATTCGCGCAGGCGCTGCTCGATCTCATCCTCGCTCAGGCGTGCAACGCGCTCGGTGCCGAACTCTTCGACGTTGAAGGACGCCAATACCGAGCCGTAGGCCATGCCGCGCCTCAAGGTCTGCTCGTCGAGCGCGTCTCGATGCTTGTCGATATAGCCGAGAAACCCGCCAGCGAAGCTGTCGCCAGCGCCAGTTGGATCCAGCACATCCTCGAGCGGGAATCCGGGCATCGCGAAGAAGAACTCATCGGTGAACAGCGCCGCTCCGTATTCGCCCTGCTTGGCGATCACGATCCTCGGACCCATCTCGAGCACGGTACGGGCGGCTCGGGCCAGATTTGCTTCGCCGGTGAGCTGGCGGATCTCGGCGTCGTTCAAGAGCATGCAGTCGACCTCACCGATCGCCTCGACCAGGGTGCCGCGCTCGTTTTCGATCCAGATGTTCATCGAGTCGAGCCCGGCGAAGTTGGCCTTCTCGCACTCAGCGCGGACCTGGCGCTGCAGGTGGGGTTGGATGTTTCCGAGGAAGAGAGTTTCGGACTCCCGAGAGCCGTCGGTCAGTTTGGGAGAGAATGATTCGAGCACATTGAGGCGCGTCTCCTCGGTCTTTGCGAGGTTCATGTCGTACTCGTAGCTTCCGCGCCAGAAGAAGGTCTCGCCACCAGCCACCCGCTCTACATCGGTTGTGTCTATACCCCGAGAGGTGAGCACCTCGGCTTCGGCCTCACCGAAGTCCTCGCCGACCGAGCTGACGATTCGCACCTCGGTGAAGAAGTTCGCTGCCAGGGCAAAGTGCACCGCCGAGCCTCCGAGCATGCGCTCGCGCTCGCCAAAAGGAGTGGATACGGAATCGAATGCCAGTGAGCCGACGGCTGTAAGGGACATGACGCTTGCAGTTTGCCTATGCGTGCGGTGTCGTGTCGTCTGACCACCTATTGTGGTCAGCAGTGAAAGCAATTCGCATCGAAGAGTTCGGCGGCCCCGAGGTGATGAACCTCGAGGAAGTGCCGGATCCGACACCTGGCGACGGGGAGGTTCTGGTCGAGGTAGCCCGTTGTGGGGTGAACTTCGCCGACACCCACGCCACCCGTAACGACTACCTGGCAGAGCAGGCTCTGCCGATGATCCCCGGTGGTGAGATCAGCGGTATCGACACCGACGGGAACCGAGTCGCATCGGTCTTGATGAGCGGTGGATATGCACAGAAGGCAGCGGTTCAGAAGAACTGGCTGGTTCCTGTTCCTGACGGCGTAACCGACGATCAAGCTGCTGCGTTGCTGATCCAGGGGATCACCGCACATGCACTCGTCAATCGTTGCGCACGGCTTCAGGAAGGCGAGACCGTAGTAGTCGAGGCCGCGGCCGGCGGTACCGGCGGACTTTCGGTTCAGTTGGCAAAGCGCGCCGGTGCCAAGGTGATTGCTCTTGCCTCCTCCGACGAGAAGCGCTCTCTCTGCGAGCAACTCGGCGCCGATGCGACTGTCGACTCCGGCTCAGCGAAGCTGGGCGAGGAGATCCTCGCCGCCAACGACGGAAAGCCAATCGACGCGGTTCTGCATATGAGCGGGGACCGCTTTGCTGAAGAGCTCGATCTCCTGGCACCGTTCGGGCGGATCGTTGTCTTCGGTAACGCGTCACGCACTCCCAACGAGGTTGCGACCAACGGACTGCTTGCCACCTCGCGCCAGGTGATCGGCTTCTGGCTGGTCCACCTGTTGATGGATCGTGAAGCCACGACCACCGCGCTCGCAGACCTATTCGGTGCAGTCGCCGCCGGAGATCTCGAGGTGACGATAGGCGGCGTGTACCCGCTTGCAGACGCAGCCAAGGCTCACCAAGACCTGATCGGGCGAGGGACTCAGGGCAAGTTGCTGCTCGACCCGAACGCCTAGATACCTATGGAACAAGAACCGAATCAGACTTCGGTCGCCGAGGAGGCGATCGAGCCAGACGATGAGAGCACAGAGAGCTTCAAGGATCTCGGTCTCTCCGATCAGTTGATCGAGGTAATCGAGGATCTCGGCTACGACGAGCCGACTCCGATTCAGCGCAAGGCCATTCCCGAACTGATCGACGGATACGACGTGATCGGACAGGCCCAGACAGGCAGCGGCAAGACCGCCGCATTCGGCCTGCCGCTTGTCGAGTACATCGATCCCACCAGCGAAGAGACCCAGGCGATCATCCTCACCCCGACCCGTGAGCTCTGCATTCAGGTCACCCAGGCGCTCCGCTCTTACTGCGAACACATGCCCGAGGTCGAGGTAGTAGCGGTCTTCGGAGGCGCTCCGATCCGCGACCAGCAATCGCGACTTCGCGGTGGGGCCCAGATCGTGGTTGCGACCGTGGGGCGGATGAAGGATCTGATTGCCCGGCGTTCCCTGGTGCTCACCTCTGCCCGCTACGTGGTGCTCGACGAGGCGGACGAGATGCTCGACCTCGGGTTCATCGAGGATGTCGAACAGATCATGCGGATGTGCCCCTCGGGCCGCCAGACCGCCCTCTTCTCGGCCACGATGCCTGCCCCGGTGGCACGGCTGGCTGAGCAGTACATGTACGACCCGGTGACGATTCGCATCACTCCGAAGAAACTCACCGTCGACTCGGTCGAGCAGGCTTATGTGAAGGTCGACCAGAAAGACAAATCAGATCGACTGGTCGAGGTCTTGAAAGACGAAAAACCCGAGCAGGCGATCGTCTTCTGTCGGACCAAGATCGGCGCTTCGAAGCTCAGCAAGCAGCTCTCGGACCGGGGTTTGAGGGTCAAGGCCCTGCATGGCGATCTCAGTCAGGGTCAGCGCGACGGCGTGATGATCGCCTTCAAGGAGCAGAAGGTGCCGATTCTCGTGGCAACCGATATCGCCGCGCGCGGTCTCGATATCGACCATGTCACCCACGTGATCAACTACGACCTTCCAAATTCGACCGAGACCTACGTGCACAGGATCGGCAGGACCGGCCGAGTCGGCAGATCCGGCCGTGCGGTGACATTCGTCACCCCCAAGCAGATGGACGAGTTGAGCCAGATCGAGCGCGAGGCCAAGACACCGATCGTCGAGTGGACCAACCCAGCCAAGGGTTCTGCCAAGAGTTCTGGAAAGGGTTCCGGCGGGTCCACGCCGAAATCATCCGCCCCTGAGCAGAAGCAGGAGAGCGCCGACGGCTCGGTCAAGCTGTTTTGCAGCCGCGGCTCGCAAACCGGCATAGAGGAAGAGGATCTTCGCTTTGCACTCCAGGAGGGCGCGGTGATCCCCTCAGACCAGATCTCCTCGATCAGGGTTCTCGAGAGGTTCTCATTCGTCGAGTTGCAGCCCGAAGCAGCCGAGAAGGCCATCGAGTTTCTCAACGGCACCAAGCTGAAGGGCGCAGAAGTCCGTTTCGAGCCCGCCAAGGGCTAACCGGCCAGAGCAGTCTGAAGTGAGCGGCTTCTTCATCAGCCTCGGTGCGGCGGCAGCGTGGGGAGTAGCCGACTTCTACGGGGCCACCGAGACTCGCCGCTCGAGCGCCTACAGCGTTCTTTCGGTCACCCAGCCGCTCGGCTTGGTGCTCTCGCTGATCCTGATCGCGGTGATCGGTGGCGGCGAATTCCAACTCGATCAGTTCGGCTGGGCGACCCTGGCCGGATTCGTGGGGTTGGGGGGAATTGCCTTCTACTTCATGGGCATGGCCGCTGGCACGATCTCGGTCGTGGCGCCGGTCGCGACCCTCGGGGTGATCGTGCCGGTCATCTTCGGAATCGTGAATGGCGAAGTCCCGAGCACCATGACTTTGATCGGGATCGTGATCGGGATCGGCGCGATCGTCTTTCTGAGCTACGAGGAGGACCCCGAGCACAAGCAGGGCGCGCGCAGAGGCTTGATCTACGGAGCCCTGGCAGGGCTGGGCTTTGGTCTCTTCTTCGTTTTCTTCGATCTTGCCGAGGCACGCGAACCTGGTTGGGCGATCGTCGGCAGTCGCCTCGGCGGAACGCTTTCGATTGCGCTGGTCCTGTTGGTCACTCGCACCCGGCCCAATCCACTGCGTGAATCGGCCAAGTGGCTCGTTTTGATCGCGGTGATGGATGTCCTCGCAAACGGTCTGTTCGGACTCGCCACCACCCAGGGAACCCTCCCGGTGGTCTCGGTGGGAGCCTCGATGTACCCACTCTTCGTGATCGCGCTCGCCCACATCACCCTCGGTGAGCGTCTGCACAGGCTGCAGATGCTTGGAGGAGTGCTGGCGCTGGGTGGCTCGGCTTTGATCGTGCTCGGCTAGGAGCCGAGAAGCGCAACACCGGTCAGGCTCTGCAGCGCGAGCAGGGTCCCTTCCGTTTCGCGATGGCGCACTGCCTGCATGCCTACAGCCTCGGCTCCGAGGCAGTTCTCTCGCAGATCGTCGACGAACACACACTGCGCGGGGGCGACCCTCAGCCGCTCGGCAGCCAGCAGGTAGATATCTGCATTCGGCTTGTGCATGCCGACTTCTCCCGAGATCACCACGTCGTCGAACATTCCGTCGAGCATCGCTCGGTCGTACTGATCGGTTCGCCAGGAGTTGGAGACGAGGCCGGTCTTGATTCCCGCGCCCCTGATAGTGCCGACGGCGCCGAGCATCTCCTCCTCGGGGTTCATGTTCTCGAACAACCGGTCGATCAACCCTTGGGCATCGGCGATCCCGAGTCGGTCGCCAAAGCTCTTCTCGAACGCTTCGGGTTCGATCTGTCCTGCTTCGAGCTTTCTCAGGTCCTCCAGCGCACCCGGGTCTTTGCGAAAGAGATCCTTGATCGAGTCGGGATCCAGCCCCTCGGCCCGGCAGAAGGAGCTGAAGGTCTCCCAGACGGGCGAGGTGAGCACACCACCAAAATCGAACAGGCACGCTGCGACCGTGCCGCCGTTGCCCTCGCCCTCGTATGCTTTTTGCGTCATGGCGGAGGAGGGTAAAGGTGGCGCCCACGAGGCGCCTGACGGCATCGAGGTCGATCGGATTACCGAGTGGCTTGGCGACCGTGTTCCGTCCCTCTCTCCACCCCTTTCCTTCGACCGGATCTCCGGTGGTCGTTCCAACCTGACCTTCTCGGTTACCGACGCTGCCGACGGTCGCTGGGCGCTGCGCCGACCGCCGCTCGGCAAGACGCTTGGCTCGGCCCACGACATGGGCCGCGAGTCGAAGGTGATCTCGGCGCTCGGACCTACCGATGTTCCAGTACCCGATGTGGTTGGACTCTGCGATGACGAGGCGGTCAGCGGAGCACCCTTCTACGTGATGGATTGGGTCGAGGGACCGATCCTGCGATCACAAGCCGAGGCCTCTGTGTTCGGCGAGCAGGAGCGCTCTGCGATCGGACGGCGGGTGGTCGAGACGCTCGCAAAGATCCACGCAGTCGATCCCGATGCGGTCGGGCTCGGGGACCTCGGCAAGAAGGCTGATTACGCTGCGCGCCAGCTTCACCGCTGGCAGGGCCAGTGGGAGAAGTCGAAGACCGATGAGTTGCCGGTCGTAGAGGAGGTGCATGCCCGCCTTTCCGAGCGCATACCCGAGCAGCGAGACGCGACGATCGTCCACGGCGACTACCGGCTGGACAACATGATCCTCACGCCAGATGGCGAGGTGGCTGCGGTGGTGGACTGGGAACTCAGCACGCTGGGAGACCCGATGGCCGATGTCGGGATGCTGATCGTCTACTGGGCCGAGCCCGACGATGACTTGATCCCGCTGATCGACCCGGCTACCCGTGCTCCGGGATTCCAGAACCGCGACGAGGTTCGGCGGATCTACGCCGAGGCATCGGGCAGAGACCTCTCCGAGGTCGATTACTTCGTTGCTCTCGCCTACTGGAAGCTCGCGATCATCCTCCAGGGAGTCTTCAAGCGCTTCAGCGCCGGGGGCTACGGAGACGCGGCCGAGGGGTTCGAGGGTTTCGAGAATGTGATCGGGGGGCTTGCCGAGGCTGCCTCCGACGCGATCGACCAGCTGGACTGACCCTTTTCCGCCCGCAGATGTGATTCAGGGAGAGAGGGTCAGTCGACCGGTTCGCCGCTGGCGCGCTTGGATGCGCGATTCAACTCGCGACGGGCGATCACCATCTTGTGCACCTCGTCAGGCCCGTCGGCGACCTTGAGCATCCGCGAAAAGCGCCACATTCCTGCGAGTGGCGTGTCGTCGCTCATTCCGAGCCCTCCGTGAACCTGGATAGCGCGATCGAGCACGTCCATCACCATGTTCGCGGCGACCACCTTGATCATCGAGATCTCCTGCCGGGCCCGGCGCTTGCCTTCGTGGTCCATCTTCCAGGCGGCGTACAGGGTGAGCAGCCTTGCCTGATCGACCTCCATCCGTGATTTCGCGATGAAATCCTGAACGAACTGCTTCTCTCCCAGCGGCCCGCCGAATGCCTCACGCGTGTTTGCGTGGTCGCACATCATCTCGATCGCGCGCTCTGCGGTGCCGATCGCGCGCATGCAGTGGTGGATGCGCCCGGGACCGAGTCGGTCCTGGGCGATCACGAAGCCGCCTCCGCGCTCTCCGAGCAGATTGCCCTCGGGTACACGGCAGTCCTCGTATCGGATCTCGCAGTGGCCCGGGCCTTCGTCGTGTCCCATCACGGGTATGCGGCGGACGAGATTGAAGCCGGGGGAGTCCACCGGCACGATGATCATGCTCGCGCGCCCGTAGGGGTGGCCCTCGGGTTCAGTTACGCACATCACGATCGCGAAGTCGGCTCCGACCGCGCCCGAGGTGTACCACTTGTGTACGTTGATCACCCACTCTCCATCGACCAGCTCAGCTTGGGTCTGGAGCAGTGTCGGGTCTGAACCGGCGACCTCGGGTTCGGTCATCGAAAAGCAGCTGCGTGAATCTCCCTCGGCGACCGGCAGCAGGAACTTCTCGCACTGTTCATCGGTTCCATGCTCGGCGAGGATCTCCATGTTGCCGGTGTCCGGGGCAGCGCAGTTGAAGGCCATCGGCGCCACGACGGGGCTGCGTCCTGTCTCTTCGCAAAGCAGTGCGTACTCCCAGTTCTCGAGGCCCGGTCCGTAGCGCTCGTCGGGCATGAAGAGATTCCACAAGCCCTCTTTGCGAGCGGCCTCGCGCAACTCGAGGATCTCTTTCGGATACGCGACTCCGGGCTTTACCTCCCGGTCGAGTGCTGCCATCGCCTCGGCCTCGACCGGGTAGACACGCTCGTCCATGAAGGCGCGGACCCTGCCGAGCAACTCTTCGGTGCGTGGTGTCGGGGTGAAGTCCATCGCGTGCAGGCTACTGCTCGCCGCTGGCTCTGGCGTAGCGGCACATCAGAGCGCCTTCTTCGTCGCTCAGGAGTCCGGCCAATCGCAGATCTATCGGCTCGGTCAGTGAGCCAGAGATGATCTCCGGCCCGTCCCCGCCGGCCAGCCGCGGTCCGATCGTGAGGAAGAGTTCGTCGACCAGACCAGCCCGCCAGAGATCGCCGTGGAGACGCGGTCCTCCTTCGCAGAGCAGGCTGGCGATCTCGTGCTCATTACGGAGATACGACATCGCGTCTTTCAGATCCACCTGGTCTTCGTGGCGAACCACCGTCACCGGGGTCACCGTCTCGGGCGCTTCCGCATCGGAGCTGGTGAAGACCACCACGCTGCCCCCACCGTCTGTGAACAGCGGGATCTCCCATGGGATATTCAGACTCGCCGAGACGACGACGGCCAGTGGATCGTGAGAGAGGTCCTCGCGCTCGCGCTCGGCCCGTACATCGGGATCGCGGATGATCCGTCCATAACGCTCGGCCCGCAGGGTGCCAGCACCGACCATCACGGCATCGACTCGTGCGCGCAACGCCAGGAGAAGCTCGAGATCGGCAGGGCCGGCTATGGGTCCGGACCGTCCGTCTATCGCTGCCCGCCCGTCGGCCGTCATCGCGAAGTTGCAGAGAAGCCAAGGCCGGTCTTGGTGGGCCATGGGACCGAAATCCATAGCGCTTGCGTATTCGGCCACGGTTGTGGCACCGGGCTCGGGGAGGAGTCGGGTGAGGGGGTTGCTCCCTTGACCCTTCGCCGGTGGACTCATCCTCTTGGCCTTCCTAGGCCGAGTAGTTGCGCCAGCCGGCAAACTCACGGCCAGCCCACTGCTGTAGAGCGGCCACATCTTCGGCGAAGACCTTGATCAGTCGCTGCTCTATCTCCTCAGGCAGCACCGGCTTGGGGGCCGAGGGGGCGTCGGGCTTGTGAACGACCTTCTCCACCATCCAGCGCATCGACTCAGGCAGTCGGTCGAAGTTCCGGTCGAGCGAGCGCAGGCCGGGAAGCTTGACCAGCTTCTCCATGATCTGGTAGCTGCCGGCCTCCTTGGCGGTGCTCTTTTCCCACTCGCGGTCGAACTGCTCGGAGGTGAAGGTCTCATCCACGCCCGCAAACTCGAAGGCGCGACGCATCGTTTCGGAGCGTTCGTTTTGCAGCTCCTCCTGGGTGATCAGTTCGATTTGTGACCGATCGAACAACTCGAGGTAAGGCTGAAGCTGCATCCAATACATCGACCGGTCTACGTATGACTGGTCGTCGCGGCCGAGTGCCTCTTCCATGTCTCGGGTCTCGTATCCGGCTCCGGTGGCATGACGCCAGTGGGAGAGGATTCGGGATATCGGGTCGCGGATCATGTAGAGCAGTCGCGCGTCCGGCACGTACTCGTGGATTCTCTCGGCCACGCCGGTGAAGCGCGGGAGGTTCGTGTAGTGAGGAGAGGACTCGCCGCGCACCTTGAAGCGATCATCGAAGCGGCTCTTGTACCAGTCGAGTCCCAAATCCCAGGTCTGCTCGGTGACGAAGAAGTTCAACTCCTTCGGCTTCGACATCTGGACATCGGGGTGAAGGCCGAGGTAGTGGTGGATCGAGGTAGTGCCGCACTTCAAGCCGCCGATGATGATCAGGTTCGGCATCGTGCCGTGTCTGCCGGCTTTGTGTTTCTTCTTGCGGTCGGCCGCAAATCGCTCGCGGGCACGTCCGCACATCGCTTCGTCTGCCGGGTCGTATGCGACCTCAGGTGTTGCGGGGTTCGTCTCGTTCATGGGGCTTAGTCTCGCAAATGCTCCGATATCCGGCGGGCGTGGTTTCCCGCCTGCGGCTAGGCTTTCGGTATGGCTGCAGCGCAAGAGTCGACTCCAGAGGTATTTCGCACGCCCGACGAGAGGTTCGACGATCTGCCCGGTTACTCCTTCGAACCCAATTATTCGGAAGTCAACGGGCTTCGCATGCATTACGTGGATGAGAGTCCCGAGGGCGAGCAGACCGGCCAGACCATCCTCTGTTTCCACGGAGAGCCCACCTGGTCCTTCCTCTACCGCAAGATGGCCAGTGCCTTTCTGGAGGCCGGTCATCGCGTGGTGCTTCCCGATCTGGCCGGGTTCGGGCGCTCCGACAAGCCAACCGACTTTGGCTGGTACAGCTACGACCGCCACTGCGAGCAAGCCAGCGGCGTGTTGGCGGGATTGGACTTGAATGACACCGTCGTGGTCGTCCAGGACTGGGGTGGACCGATCGGCCTGCGCTGGGCAGTCGAAAACGCCGATCGCGTCGGGGGACTGGTGATCATGAACACCGGTTTGTTCAGCGGGCGCGTCTCGAAGGGATTCATGGCCTGGCGCGAGTTCGCAGAGAAGAATCCCGATCTTCCCGTCGGGGTAGTCGCTCAAGGTGGCACCGCAACCGAGTTGCCGGCAGAGGTGGTCGCGGCCTACGAGGCACCGTTCCCCAATCCCGAGTCCAAGGCGGGTGCCGCGAC
Organism: Thermoleophilales bacterium; assembly: GCA_040375675.1. Lineage (GTDB taxonomy): Bacteria > Actinomycetota > Thermoleophilia > Solirubrobacterales > 70-9 > CAIUSP01. The sequence goes on from JBEIRY010000008.1 coordinate 19,884, forward strand.
CTTTCCGCTGCTGGTGCCGATAGACGAGGGGAACCCCGCGGCCGCCAAGATGGGCGAGATCGCCGAGGAGCTGCGCACTTGGGACAAGCCATGCCTGGTCGCCTTCTCCGACAGCGATCCCGTGTTCCCTTTTCCGAAAGCTGGTGAGATGTTCACCGATGCGATACCTACCGCTGGCGAGCAGGTGAAGATCGAAGGTGCTGCGCACTTCCTGCAGGAGGATCGCGGAGAGAAGATCGCCGAGGAGGTCCTGTCGTTTCTGGACAGGAGCTAGCAGGACCGTTTGAGCGGCTTCCCTGGCGTGGCCCGGGGAGTGAGCGCCCCGCTCTGCCTACGCCACCAGCCTCGATGCCCTTGATGCTGAGCGGACGGCTTCGCAAGAGCTGGCGCTGGCAGGGTGCGTTCGGAAAGGAGATGATGGTCTTCGCTGCCGAGGTACGGATCGGCCCGGTTCCGGCACGCTTCTGGGGCGTTCTCGACCGCGCCAGCGGCGAACTGGTAGAGCGATCGCTGAAGGGGTCTCCTTTCAGGCAGCCGGAGGTCGAGTTCCGCGGAGATGATCTCGTGATCGGCTCTGACCTCGCCTGCGCAAATCTCTCCTTCGGGGATGCGACTCCGATCGAGGTCTTCTCGCCTGCCGGTTCAGGACCCGATGCCTACACCTGGACCCGCAAGCGCTGTGGGATGGAGGTCAGCGGAGAGGTTGCTATCGGGCAGCCGACCCGGACCTTCGAAGGTCGCGGAGTGATCGACGAAAGCGCCGGCTATCACGATCGCCGAACCTCGTGGCGGTGGAGCGCCGGGGTCGGTGTGTCGGTGGATGGCCGTGAGGTGGCGTGGAATCTGGTCCAGGGAATCAACTCACCGCCTGCCATGAGCGAGCGCACCGTTTGGGTGGATGGTCTGCCGAGAGAGGTCGGACCAGTCTCGTTCGACGGGCTCGAGGCAGCAGTCGCCGATGATGGATCGAGGCTCGAGTTCGTAGCGGAGGCTGAGCGCAGCAGGAAGGAGAGCATCCCACCGCTAGTCAGCTCCGAGTACCGCGCACCCCTCGGGACATTCACCGGCACCGTAGGCGGGGTGGAACTCCGTTCCGGGATTGGCGTGATGGAATCCCACGACGCAGTCTGGTGATGCCGCACAATCGGTAGGTACCGATGATCCCGCTAGCGACCTTTGCCCAGAGCCTCGAGAACTTCCTCGATGCCGCCTCGACCTTCTTCTCCTCCCTTGCGGCGATCTCGTGGTCGCTGCTGGCTTGGGCTCTGCTCTTCTACACGCTGATGATCCTCGTTCGCTCTCGGGCCTGGCAGAACACCCTTCGCGCTGCCTACCCGTCGGAGAAGGTCCCGTATTCGGGCGTGGCGGCAGCAAATATCGCCGGATTCGGAGTCAATGCAATCCTCCCGGCCCGGATCGGCGATGCGGTCAAGGTCGTGCTGGCCAAAGAGAGCATCGAACGGTCTAGTTTCGCGGCGATCTTCTCCTCGTTTCTGGTCCAGGGGATATTCGACACAGTGGTTGGTCTGCTGCTGGTCCTTTTCGTCTTGAGCAGAGGTCTCGTGCCGCCCCTTCCCGAGCTACCGAGCATCCCGGCATTCGACCTCTCCTTCTGGGCTGCGAACCCGATCGTGCTGGCGGTCGCGTGTGTATTGACGGCGGCGCTGGTGGTGGCCCTGTTCTGGTGGATCGGTCGCCATGTCAAGAACTTCATGGTCCATCTCAAGCAGGGTGCGATCATCCTCACCCGCCCACGTCAGTTCATGAGAGAGGTCATCTCGTGGCAGGCCCTCGGGTGGGTCTTCAGATTGATCGGCGTCTGGTTGATGCTCTCGGCCTTCAATGTCGAGACCGGGTTCGAGCCTGCGCTGGTGGCTACGAGCGTCCAGACCGTTGCCCAGATCGTGCCTTTCACCCCCGGAGGAGCGGGTGCCCAGCAGGCCCTCCTGGTTGCCGCCTTTGCCGATTCGCCCGATCCGACGGCCGAGTTGCTCTCGTACTCGGTCGGTCAACAGGTAACGATCGTGGTCTGGGGCGCGATCATCGCCTTCATTGCGGTCCTCGCAGTGTTCAGGACCGCTGACTGGCGGAGCATCCTCGGCAGCGCCCGAGACCGCAAGGCCGAGCGTTAGAGACGACTGGGGATCTGCCACCTCCAGGGTGGCTCCTCGCCCGCGGGAAAGTCGAGATGGTCTCTTCCGTCGAGGGTTTCGAGCGGGACCAGAACCGGATGATCGAGCGCCCTCAGTCTGAGCCCAGTGGCGGCCTCTATTTCTGACCTACCCGCGGTCGCGCTGCTCACCCGCCAGCCGAGACTTGGCAGGTATGACCAGTAACGAATCTCCACGCTGCCGGTGCTCCTGCGCATGTCCAGAACCTGGGTGAACAGGGTGACCCTGCGTAGCGATGCGGTCAGCCCGGTGCGCTCGCCGGGAAGCGCACAAGAGCGCGAACGGCAACGCCTGAAGTCGACCGGCAACAGCAACTCGCCACCACCACCCGCGAACGCGAGGGGATCGGGTGCGAGCAGCCTCACGACCTTTCCCACCGGTGAGCCATAGGCGAGCGCCAGCGGGTTGCGCCCGCATGGGGCATCCGGGTGGCGGGGAACGCAGGCGAGTCGTCTGGCGATCAGCGACCCGAGCTCGCGCGAGGAGGAGATCGGCGGGGAGACCACTACGAACGCGATCGCCGTGGCGAACACGGCTGCCAGCACCATGGCGAGGGCGATCTGCTCTACCGAGGCTGATCCGTTCTGGCTATTGCCTCCCTCAGTTCCCGTTTCTGACACCGATCGAGCCTGAGGCCTGCGATGCACAGGGTGGCGCGCAAACAGTTACGAGTCTGCGCTCTATCATCGCCGCATGGAATCAGGTGGATTCGGGGGTCTCTTCGGAGATCCCGACGACATGCAGAGGCGAATCGAAGAGATGGCCGAGCAGATGCAGGGCGCCCAGAAGGTTGCCTGGGCAGACAACGCGATCAAGCTCGCGGTCGAGATGACCGTCGCTTCGATCTCCGCTCTCGATCTGCAGGGAACCAGCGATGAGCAGGCCGTTCAGGTCAGGGACGCGATCAGGATCGTCTTCCCCGAGGCGGTAACTCTCGTTCGCGAGGCACGCGAGGGGCTCTCCTGACGATGTCCGGTCTGCCCGATCCCTCGAGTACCTCGACAGCGCTGATCACCGGTGCTTCCTCTGGAATCGGAATCGAGCTGGCCAGGCTGCTCGCAGCCCGCGGTCATCACCTCACCCTGGTTGCCCGCCGTGAGGATCGGTTGAAGGAGGTGGCAGCCGAGCTGTCCGGCGAAGGAAAGCCCGGAGCTGATGTCATCCCTTGCGACCTCGCCAATCCCGAGGCTCGTGGTGTGCTGGTCGGGACGCTACTCGCGGGACCTCGCAAGGTGGAGATACTCGTCAACAACGCCGGCTTCGGCTTGACCGGAAGGATGTTCAACAACTCGCCCGAGCGTCACACCGAGATGATTCGTCTCAACATCGAGGCAGTCGTGGATCTGATGGACCGATTCTCTCCCGGAATGGTCGAGCGGGGAAGGGGTGGAATCCTCAATGTTGCCTCTACCGCTGGCTTCCAGCCGCTGCCCGGTATGGCGGTCTACGCCGCGACCAAGTCCTTCGTGCTCTCGATGAGCGAAGCAGCCCATACCGAGCTTTCCGGCAGGGGGGTCACGGTGACCGCCCTCTGTCCTGGCCCGGTGCGGACCGAGTTCGCCGAGGTCGCCAACCTGAACGAATTCGAATCCAATACCCCTGACCGGATGTGGATGGACGCCGATGAGACCGCCCGGATCGGGATAGAGGGTTTCGAGGCCGGCAAGCGCGTGGTGATCGCCGGGAATCTGAACAAGATCAGCGCAGCCGGTGGCAGGCATCTGCCGCGCTGGGCGCTGCTGCCCTTGGTCAAGGGTCTCTACGGTCGCAACTAAGGGCGCTCTGCCGAGGCCGAGGCCTCGAGCACACCGCTGCGTCCGACCAGGGTTGCGAGGAGTTCCAGCACGACCGCGAGGATTGCCGTGGGAATGGCGATCAGGATCGTGATCAACAGATCGATGATCCAGGCAGACCATCCCTTGAATCCCGAAGGATGAATCTCCCGGTTGGCAACCTGTACGGCGAAGTCTCTATGGAAGGTGAGCAGGTTGATCAGCGTCTGCCACATGGTTGCGACCGCAGCGCCCAGAGCCGGTCTGATCTTCGTCTCCCGACGGTTGGTCCGCTCGAACAACCTGCGAAGCGCATTGGGGCTCGCTCCGAGCCCGCTCTTGCCTGGGCGCAGCGCTGCCCAGTTTTCGGCACCGAACCAGGCTTGAAAGCTCGCTGGGTTCGGGACGCGCCCGCGTACTGCGCCGCCGGCGCCCGGGAATAGCCGCTCTATCGCGCTTGCAGCGTCTGGCGGAACACGGTCACGCGCGCAGACCAGACCACAGTTTTCGCAGCGGTCTACGATCTCGTCCTCTCGAGGCCCGAAACCGATCGTTTCGATCCAGACGAACAAGGGCTCCTCGCATGCCGGGCAGCGTGGTCCTCCGGGCACCGCTCCCGCAGCGAGCGGCGTGTTCGGAATGTTCTGCGAGGCCCGGCTCACAGTAGGTCAGGCTGGCGGATTCTCGCCAACGGCGGGTTCGACCCGCCACTCGAGGGAGTACTCGTCGAGATCTGAGAGGAACTCACGTGGATCGAAGGCCTGGGAGGGTGCGAGAAACCCTCTACCGTCGAAGCCCTTCCCGGCGCAGATCCGCGCGCCGCGGGTGACGAGTCGGGACGTAATTCCGTAGACATCGCGTCCGTTGATGGTTCCTCTACGGCTCCGCCTGCCCCGCTTGACCTCGCAGACGATCGTAAAGCGTGCCTTTCGACGATCCTTTTCGCTGGCGCCTTCCGGCAGGCGCCCGATAGCTGCACCAAGCAGCCCCTTGGCCGGTGTCTTCATCGCCAGCGCGGTCGGTCGGGTAATCGCCGGCAGCAGGAAGTCGATTGCACCCGGGGCGAGCGAATCGGCGGTCAACATGGTTCGGACCAGCCGGGTGGATATGTGCTGGGGCACGGTGATCTGCTCGCCTGCCGGGTAGCGAGTCATTCTCTTCCGCCCGATCGGTTCACCGAAGTCGAAGCTCCCACGCGAAACCTTCTGGCTTGCCGGCTGCCAGCTGAGCTTTCGCCACTCGACATCTCCGCCCTTCATCATCTCGAGCGCCGAGCGCATGGTCCCTCTGGTCGGTTGGAAGCTCGCCATGTACGCAAGGGTCACCTCGTCGAGATCTCCCATTCCCTCGGCGGTCAGGGCGGCAAGCATGTCGCCCGGCACGTAGTCGAATCCCATCCCGGGGATGACCGCAACGCCGGCCTCCTTCGCAAGGTCCGAGTAACGATCCAGCGCCATCTTCATGTACGGCTGCTCACCGGTGGTGTCGAGGTAGTGGGTTTTCGTTTCGATCGCTGCGGCGAGTACCGGCTCTCCGTAGAGCAGGAACGGCCCGGCGCAATCGATGACCACCGAACAGTCCTTTAGAAGCTCATGGAGCGTCTCTGGCTCCTCTATCGAGGCGGTCTGGACTCGAGCACCGCCCCCGAGCGATTCGGCGAGCTGATCCAGCTTTTCCTGATTGCGCCCGGAGAGCACGAAGTCTGCTCCGGCTTTCTGGAGCTCATGGGCGACCAGGCGACCGGTGTATCCGGTCGCTCCGTAGACGGCGATTGGTCCCCGTTGCTTTGAAAGCAGTGACATCGAGGTTTGAGGTTACGCATCACGGGCCGAGGTTGGGCTCTCAAGCCATAAGATGTGTGCTCGCTCTCACGCAGATGCAAGCGCGCGAGCGTGAGAGATCCAAATGGAAGCCACCGCCCCGACACCGAACAAGCACTTGGCCGAGTCCGAGGCCCGCTGGATGCGTCCGGCCGGGATCTTCGCGCTTGCCGGAGTTCTGCTGATCGTCATCTCGACCCTGCTCCGCCAGTCCGCCGGCAAGGTAGACGGCGTAACCGAAGCGGCGAAGCTTCGCCAGTACGCCGATCTCGGTAGCTCGGCGGTAATCGGAGACGCGATCGCACTGGTTGGCCTCGCCCTGCTGATCGTCCCCCTCTTCTTCCTCTTCCAGGCCGCTGCCGCCCGCGCCCCCAAGGTACGTCGGGGCTTCGTCATCTTCATCGTCTTGGGTCCCCTGCTGCTTGGAATTCAGGGTCTGGTTGGAACGATCGCGCGGGAATCTGCCGGAGATCAGTACGTCAAGGCCTATCCAACCGCATCGCCTGACGAGAATCGCAAGCCCGCTGATTCGAGCGGCAGCGGTGATGGCACTACCACTGGCTCAGCTTCCACCACTTCGGGCACTACGACCTCCGACACGACGACCTCTTCGAGCGGATCGGCGTCCTCCAATGAGTCGCCCAGAGAGAAGAAGGCGAACGAGATCATCGACAACTCCAAGGCGATCCAGTTGGCTGCGGTTATGGGCCTGGTCGGTGCCCTCGGCTTTGTCTTTGCGATGGTCTACACCTCGCTCTGGTCATTCAGAGTGGGACTGCTGACGCGCTTCTGGGGGACTCTGGGCATGGCGCTTGGAGTGGCGTTGATCTTCCTCGGTTCACTCGGCTTCCTCGGGTTGCTGATCTGGTTCGCAGCCCTCGGCATGATGTTCATCGGTTTCTTTCCCGGCGGTCGACCTCCGGCGTGGGCAGCAGGGATGGCAATTCCCTGGCCAAAACCGGAACCGCGCGGTGGAGCCGGTCGCAAGGGTCAGCCTGTCGAGGGAAGTGGGCGTGAGGTAGAGGAGCCCGCTCTACCCGAAGGCAGAGAGCCAGAAGATCCTGATGATGCTCAACCGCCTTCGAGCGGCGGGGACTCCTCAGGCAAATCTTCCTGAGCTTCTGACGGGTCAACTCTCCGGCGGGAACTCCATCAGCTCGACTCGGTTACCCCCGGGCGAGATTGCATATGCGCGCTCGGCTCCCCACAGGTTCGGGCCCTCAGACAGTTCGAACCCCGCTTGCGCGAGATCGGCCAGGCATCGGTCGAACTCGGGGGCCACGATGGCAGGGTGACCACGCTTTGAGGCTGAGTGCTCGGGAGTTGCAATCAGGTGGATGTGAAACCCTTCCCGCCCCAACCAGGTGATCTCGTCGCCCAGCTGTTCGGGCACATCGATCGGCTCGAAGCTGAGGATTCTCCAGAACTCGATCGCTCTTTCCAGCTCATCCGGGGATATCTCGAGCGAGACGTGCTGGATCACTTCTGCTGAGCTCCGCCGAAGGAGCTGCGCAGTGCATCGACGACCGTCGGATCACGCAGGGTCGTTACATCGCCGAGATCGTTGCCCTCGGCGATGTCTCGCAGCAGCCTTCGCATGATCTTGCCCGAGCGCGTCTTCGGCAGATCGTCGGCGAGCACGATCCTCGTCGGCCGCGCCAATTTGCCGATCTTCTCGGCAACGTGGCTGCGCAACTCCTCCTCCATCCCCGCGGTCTCGACTCCGCTCTCGCAGATCGCAAAGGCAACGATCGCCTGCCCGGTCAAATCGTCGGGGACTCCCACTACCGCAGCCTCGGCTACTCCTTCGTGCGAGACGATTGCGGATTCGATCTCCATGGTCGAGAGCCGGTGACCGGAGACGTTGATGACATCGTCGATTCGGCCGACGACCCAGAAGTAGCCATCCTCGTCTACCCGGGCAGCATCGCCGACCGCATATGTCTTTTTGCCGTAGCGACTCCAGTAGGTCTCGACGAAGCGCTCATCATCGCGATAGATACCTCTGGTCATCGAAGGCCAGGGGTGGGTCAGGACCAGATACCCGGCTCCCTCGGATATCTCTCCACCCTCGTCGTCGAAGATCTTTGCCTGGACCCCGGGGAAGGGAACCGTTGCCGATCCTGGTTTGGTCGTGGTCAGACCGGGGAGCGGGGTGATCATGATCGAGCCGGTTTCGGTCTGCCACCAGGTGTCCACGATCGGACAGCGCTCGCCGCCGATCACGCGGTGGTACCAGAGCCATGCCCGTGGGTTGATCGGCTCGCCGACCGATCCGAGCAGGCGCAGGCTCGAGAGATCGCTGCCTTCCGGGTACTCGGAACCCCACTTCATGAACGCCCTGATCGCGGTTGGGGCGGTGTAGAGAGTGGTCACCTCGTATCGCTCGATGATCTCCCACCAGCGAGCTGGCGTTGGATAGTCGGGAGCGCCCTCGTACATCACGCTTGTGGCTGCGTTGGCCAGGGGGCCGTAGACGATGTAGGTGTGTCCGGTGATCCAGCCGATATCTGCGGCGCACCAGTACACGTCGCTTTCAGGTTTCAAGTCGAAGACGAGCTCGTGGGTCGCCGTCGCTCCAGTGAGGTAGCCACCTGTCGTGTGGAGAATTCCCTTCGGCTTGCCGGTCGATCCCGAGGTGTAGAGGATGAAAAGCGGGTCCTCGGCATCCATCACCTCTGGCTCGCAGGTTACCTCGGCGCGGCCAACCTCGTCTTGCCAGGAGAAGTCGCGCCCTTCTGTCATCTCGGGGGCGGTGCCGCAGCGGTCGACCACGAAGACTCGCTCGACGCTTGGCATGTCACCCATGACATCTTCGAGTGCATCCTTCATCGGTATGGCGTTGCCGCGACGAAGCGTCGCATCGGCGGTGATCAGTGCCTTGGCCTCGGAGAAGGCCATCCGGTCCTTGACGGCCTCGGGTGAGAACCCGCCGAAGACGACATTGTGGATCGCACCGATCCGGGCGCAGGCGAGGATTGAAGCGACCGTCTCGGGGATCATCGGGAGGTAAATACCGACCACATCCCCCTTGCCGATTCCGTGTGAGCGCAAGACGTTGCCGAAGCGCTGGGTCGAGTCGAGCAGTTCGTCATAGGTGACCTCGCGCTTTTCGTCGCCCTCTCCCTCCCAGTAGAAGGCAACCCGGCCACCCAGGCCGGCCTCTACATGGCGATCGAGGCAGTTGACCGAGGCGTTGAGTTTGCCGTCTGCAAACCAGCGAGCAAAGGGAGGGTTGGACCAGTCGAGCACCTCGTCGAACGGTTCGATCCATTCCAGCTTGCGTGCCCACTCGCTCCAGAAGGCTTCGGGGTCGGCGGCTGCCGACTGGTAGATGGCCGGATCAGAGACGTTTGCCTGCGCGGCAAACGGAGTTGGCGGGGGGAAGGTCTGCTCGGTATGGAGCAGGACATCAATTTCGGAGTGCCCGGTCGCCGAACCCTTCGTCGGCGCTCCATTGTCGGGCGTGTCTTGGCCGCTCTCCATCGAAGCGATCGTAGCGCCGGTTTCTGCTCGGGAGGTGGCTGATCAGCCAGCGGTGCGAATGTCCGGAGCTGGGCTGTCCAAGCCTGCCTCGACGCGCTTGTGGTGCGTGCGGATCTCGCTCAGGATGCGCTCCAGTCTCGGTTCACTGGATGTGTCCACGTACTCCATCGCGCGTGCGATCGAGGGATGTACCGAAGCGATCTGGTCGTGCATCGCCTGTGCGACCGCGCGATAGGAAGGATGGCCCTCCTGGCCCGAGCGGAGCTCGATCATCTGCATCGCCTCGCGGGCGTTGAGATCGAAGAGGTAGCGAATTCGGTAGCCCAGACAGAGGGCGTACGGCGCAGCCGAAGCTAGGCCTTCGGAGTGGAGGCGATCGAACTCGGCGGCCGAGATCTCGAGCGCGCGGGAGTACTCATCAGATACACCTGCCTCGACCAATTCCTCGGGCACTGCCGCGCCTAGGTCGGGAGTCAACCCCTGCCACTGGCAGGTGAGCATCCGGTGACGCTGCAGATCGCGGAAGGCGCCGTAGTCGGAGACGACTTCGAAGCGGTAGCCGACCGCCTCCCATCCCCTGCCAGGGCGGTGGCGGCGGTTTTCCCTGTCGCCTACGAGCTCGGCGATCGACGCGGCCACCTCGCCGTCATCGAGCTCGGCGACCTTGCGCCGGATCTCCGCCTCTCCCACGCTCGACTGCTCGAACAGACTCGCCGCCAGTAGCTCGCGTTCACTGCCGCGGAAGTCGAGCAACTCGACCGTAGGGCCGTCGTCGGTTCGCTTGCGGCTGTCGAGCCCGTAGCGCGCGGCCGCTCGCTCGGCAGCCTCGCGACGTGAGCTGAGGTAGCTGATCCACTCGCCTCCGCGCTCGGGGCGGTCGACCCGGCTGACGAAGCTCGGGATCACCTTGCCTAGCTCGGCGAGGATCATCCCACCGAACTCACGCGCCTCGGGCAGTGGTGAGGCCAGCATCCGAAGCAGCAACTGCTCGTACGCCTGACCCGAGGCGAACATCCCCACATGGCTCAAGGTGGCAGCCGGAAGCAGCCCGCGTAGAAGATCCAGTGCCTTGGCGCGGATCGAGCCCTCCCACGCCTTCTCGGGCTCGTCGCCTCGCGGGAAGCGCTCGGCCGCCCAGGCGATCGTCGGCTCCAGCGAGGCCGAGTAGATCGAGAAGATCTCGTCCATCGCAGCCGGGAACCGGGGCCCCAGATCGTCGCTGCGGTAGTAGCGGTAGCCGCTTTCGCCGTCTCCCATCTCCATCGGCTGGTCGTAGGCGATGTAGCGGGTGCTCTGTTCGAGATAGGCCGCCAGGCGCCCGCGTTGGAGGATCTTGGTCAGGATGTTCGAGACCCATTCGCAGGCTATGTGCGCTCCACCGACTTGGGCGATCGAATCATCTCCGTAGCCGACGAAGATCCGCTCGTAGAGCTCAGCCGCCCGCTTGCCTTCTTGTCCGGCAAAGGGGCGGTCGTCTGCGGCGACATCATCGGCGAACTCCTCGAGGTAGAGCCGTCGGAGCGTCCCGGGATAGCGCGAGTAGCGGGCAAATAGCGCTCCCTTGATCGTCTCGGGAAGGTTGGTCAGCGCGAATACGGGTAGGTCCAGGTTGCTGAAGTGAGGCTCGAGGAGCGTCTTTTCCGCATCTGAGAACTTTTCGACCGGGTATTGCACAGGTCGACCATCCTATTGGCGCGGGGTGATGCCTCTCCTGCCAGCCAGCTCAGATAATCGCGAGTGCGGCGAGTGCGACCACCAGCACTATCCCGGTGGCCCAGGTGACCGCCTTGGCGGTGAGCCGGTGGTCGAGCCCGTAGAGGTGGGCGACGATCAGGGCGTTGATGCCGCAGGGCATCGCTGCGAGCAGCAGGTAGGTATCGGGCAGGTCGAGCAGCGGAAGTGAGATGGCCCAGAGCACCAGCGGCATCACGATCAACTTCAAGACCAGGATCAGCCCGATCGAGGCAGCTGTTGCGTCGGGATCGGCCTCTCCCGAGCTTTCTGCCTGCTCTTCGGCAAGCGCCGCGCCGACGGCGAAGAATCCGATCGGCAGGAGCGCCACGATCAACACTCGTGAGATATCGACCGCGATGTCAGGTGCCAGCGATGCCGGTGCCAGAATGCCTGCGATCGCGGCGTAGAGAGGGGGATTTCGGGTGAAGAAGGCTTTGACCCTGTCGCCCGCTGTCTCGCCCGCGGTATCACCGAATACCGCACCCACTCCGAATGCGCCGAGAAAGAGCAGTGGGGTGGTGACCACGGTGTCGTACAGAACGGCCTCGGGAATCTGGCTGAATCCCAAAAGCGCCGCGGTCAAAGGCAACCCGAGGTAGCCGGTGTTTCCCATTACCGATGAGGTCAGGATCGATCCGCGCGCTGGCGGCGAGACACCCAGCTTCTTGCTGCCGTAGATCGCGAGGGCTGCCGTGACTGCGATGGCCACATAGACCAGACCCAGTCCGAACTCCTCGTTTCGGGTGAAGCTCGCGCGCGCGAGGTTGAAGAAGATCACTATCGGCAACACCGTGTAGACGACCACTACCAGCGTGCGGTGAGCGATGTTCGATGTGCGTTCAGGCCAGCGACGCTCTGACGCGACTCCCACCACCACGGCGAGCACGATCGCAGCGGCTGTGATGACTGCGCTCAGGGCTTAGAGACCTACGGCCCGCGAGAGCGCCTCGCCGGCCTGCGTTGTCCACTCGACGAGTTGCTCGGGGTAGATACCCAGGAAGACCGTCGCTGCAGCGCAGATCACACCGGTGCCGACGACCAGCACGCAGCGGCTCGAGCCGGGCGGAACTTCTTCTGTGGAATCCGCTTCGGGGGCCGCGCCGGCGATCTTCGGCATCGCCGACTGGGTCTTCGGTGCGTCTTTTGCGGGCTGCATCCAGATTGCCGAGAGCAGTCGCAGGTAGTAGCCGAGCGATACCACCGTTCCGATCACGACCACGACCGCAAGCCAGGTGTAGTCGGCGTTCACGGCTGCCTCGATCAGGTACAGCTTTCCGATGAATCCTGCCGTGCCGGGAAGCCCGATCATCGAGAGCACGCCGATGGTCATTGGCCAGGCGAGCCAGGGCCTGGTGCGTCCGATTCCGGCGATCCCGCTGACATCGTCACCGAATCCGGATTCCCGCTCGCGAGCTACGAGCGGCGCGAACACGGCGAAGTTCGCAAGGGTGTAGACGGCCAGGTAGAAGAGCATTGCCCCGGCGCCTTGAGTATTTGCCACCACCAGACCGACCAGGATGTATCCGCCTTGGGCGATACCTGAATATCCGAGCAGCCTCTTGATCGAGCGCTGACCTAGGGCCCCTACGTTTCCGATCACGATCGAGATCACCGCCAGCACGGCGAGCGCGGCATCCCAGGTACCGGAGAGTTCGCCGAGAGCCTGTTCGAGCAGACGGGCAAAGGCGACGAAGACGATCGCCTTGGTGGCTACAGCCATGAATCCTGTGATCGGAGTCGGCGCACCCTCATAGACATCGGGCGCCCACTGGTGGAAGGGGGCGAGCGAGAGCTTGAACGCCATCCCTACGATCGCCATCGCGGCACCGGCGAGAATCAGCGTGTCGCTTGCAAGCTGGTTGGAGGTCAACTCCTCGGCGATCACACCGAAGTTGGTGCTTCCGGTGGCTCCGTAGATCAGCGCAAATCCGTAGAGCAGCGTGGCCGATCCGAGCGATCCCACGATCAGATACTTCAAGCCCGACTCGAGTGACTTCTCGCGTTTGACCGCCGCCCCGCAAAGCACATAGAGCGGGATCGAGAGCAGTTCGAGTCCGACGAAGAAGCTGATCAGGTTGATCGACTGGGCGAGCACGGTCATGCCGATTACCGAACCGACGAGAAGTGCGTAGTAGGCGCCGTGGCCCGCAGAGTAGGCGGCCGGCTCGCGCAGCGATAGGAGCACCGTACCTGCGGCCGCAACCAGTGCGATCAGGATCGCCATCGAGCCGATGTCGTCCAGTCGCAACGCGTTTGCCATCAGGTTCTCACTGTTACCCCACTGCCAGACCGTCAGGCCCGCTGCCGCGCCAAAGCCGATAAGCGTCAGCAGGGCAACGGTGAATCTCCCAACCCGCGGGATGATGCTTGCGACGATGACCACGCAGAGGGTCGCCACAAGAGCGATCAGCGGCGAAAGCCCTGCGTAATCGATTACCGGAGGGGTAAAGGTCATGGAACGCTCCTCGAAGCGGTCTCGTCTACCGGCGTCTGACCGGCATCACGGGCAGCAGCGGCGATCTGGGCATCTGCGCTGCCGTCGATTCGGTCGAGGATCAGCTGCGGATAGAGCGCGAGCGCCACGATCACCGCGACCAGCGCGCTCAAGATCGCACCTCTGCCAACCGATATTTCGACCGAAGCGCCGGCCTCGGCCTCGCGGTTGTGCATCGAGCGCTGGTAGAGACGGAGCGCGTAGAAGCCGGCCATCGCCACACCGAGAGTGGCGATTACCGCAACTGCGATGTCGGCCTCGAATGCGCCTCTCAGGATGTAGAACTCACCGACGAAGTTGGCCGATCCCGGCAGGGCCAGCACCGCCATCGTCACGACCAGGAAGATCGCGGCAAGGAAGGGAGCGCGGAAGGCAAGTCCGCCCATCTTGCTCAGGTCGTCCGAGCCGACTCGGTCGGCGAGGAAGGCGATGATCAGCATCATCGGTACCACCACCAGCCCGTGGTTGACCATCTGCAGCACCGCTCCGTCGAGACCGTCGGTGCGCAGGCTGAAGATGCCGAGCAGGATGAACCCCATCTGGGCGATCGAGCTGAAGGCAGCAACCAGGCGGGCATTGTTCTGGCTGAAAGCCATCACCGAGCCGTAGATGATCGAGCAGAGGGCGAGGATCAGGATCGCCTGCTGCAGAAGCGCCGCTGCATGCGGGAAGAGAGGAACTCCGATCTTGATGAATCCGTAGGCCCCTACCTTCGACAGCACGGCCGTGAACAGGGCCAGCGCCGGCAACGGGGCCGCGCGGTAGGCATCTCGTACCCATCCGTGAGCCGGGAAGATCGGCATCTTCACCAAGAATGCGATCGCGAAGAAGCAGAAGAGCCAGACCTGACTCGACTCAGGAACCCCGTGCGCCTGAATGGCCGCGATCGAGAAGGTAAGCGGTGCGTCACCACCAGAGGCGACGAACGCGGTCGCGATCGCCGCGACCAGCATCAGCAGCGATCCGAACAGCGTGTAGATCATCATCTTGATCGTTGCCGCCGAGGCGGTGATCCCTTCTTCGGGATCCTTGCCCCAAGAGCCGAAGAGGAAGAAGAACGGGATCAGCATCAGGTCGAAGAAGAGGACGAAGAGCAGCAGGTCCTGTGCACAGAATGCTCCGATCGCTCCGCTCTGGCCAAGCGCCAGCAGCAGGTACCAAGTTGCAGGACGGTCGGGAGTCTTGATCGCCGACCAGGCAGTAGCCGCCGGCCAGACGAGCGCTGCCATCAGCACCAAGAAGACGCTGATGCCGTCGATTCCGACCTTGTAGCTCACGCCGAGGTCCGGCAGCCAGTTGTCGTCGACCAGGTACTGCAGCCCGTCGCCGGACTGGTAGCCGACAGTCATCGCTATCGCGATCCCCAATGCGGCAAGGCCGAATATGAACGAGATCCACCCGACCGCCTTGCGGGGAGCGATGCAGGCGGCAAGTCCGCCTACCGCAGGAAGCCAGATCACGAGGTTGATCATCAGGCGCTTCCTCCCGCGATCAGGAAGTAGATGCCGAGGCCGATCAGGCCGAGCAGCAGGACCAGTGCGTAGGTCCGCAGATATCCCGACTGCGAGATCCTCACTGCGGCGCCGGCACCACGCGCGGTTCCTGCTGCCAGCGAGGCGAAGCTGCCGATCACCTTCTTCTCGATGAACCCGTCGGCTACTCGGCTGCCGAACGCCTGCACCGGTCGCACCACCAGAGCGTTGATCAGGTTGTCGAAGTACCAGGCGTTTGCGCAAAAGTCATGCAGTAAGCGGAAGCGTTTGGCGAGCTTGGCCGGCAGGGAAGGGTTGGTTACCCAGAGATAGCGTGCGATCAGGATTCCGACGATCGAGATCACCGCTCCCACGCCCAGGCCGCGCCACTCGGCCCCAACCGTGGGCTTGTACTCCTCGGCCAGTTTCGAGTTGGCGAAGACGGGCTCGAGGAAGGAGTCGATCACATGGGTCAGGCCGGGCACCTGCAGCAGGCCGGCAAAGAGGGCGCCGAAGGCGAGCACCGACATTGCGATCCGCATCGGCAAGGCTCGCTCGGCGATCCAGTGCTCGGATCCGGGGAACCCGACCTCGGTGTCCTCGGTCTCACCGGTCTTGGGGTTGACCGGCTCTCCGTGGGCGAGGTGTCCATGCTCGAGCTCCGCCGCCTCCTTGCAGGGCGGACCGGAGAGCACTCGGTAGACGATCCGGAATGAGTAGATCGCGGTCATCAGCGCACCAACGTAACCGCCGATCGCGAAGATCATGTACATCCCGCCGCGTGCTTCGGCGAACGCCAGGATCTCGTCTTTCGAGAAGAACCCGGAAGTCCCGGGAAAGGCAGCCAGCGCCAGGGCGCCGATCACCAGCATCGGTCCGGTGAAGCGCAGGGCCTTGCGGAAACCGCCCATCTTGTTCACGTCCTGCACCGCGGCCATCGCGGCGATCACCGAGCCGGCGGCCATGAACAGCAGCGCCTTGAAAAACGCGTGGGTCATCAGGTGGAACATGCCGGCGCTGTAGGCCCCGATCGAGACTCCGACCACCATGTAGCCGATCTGGCTGATCGTCGAATAGGCGATGATCCGCTTCAGGTCGACTACCACGAGGGCGACCGTGCCGGCAAAGAGCAAGGTGGCGAGGCCGATGAACGCGGCGACATCGGCAGCGGTGGGTGCGATCTCGAAGATCGGCCAGAACCGGGCGATCAGATAAACGCCGGCTGTGACCATCGTCGCTGCGTGGATCAAAGCCGAGACCGGGGTGGGGCCTTCCATCGCATCTGCAAGCCAGGTGTGGAGCGGTATCTGGGCCGACTTGGCGAACGCGCCGACCAGAAGCAGCAGGCCTATGGCGACAGCGACCCCGCTGTTTACCGACAGATCTCCGGGCGCTTTGGCGAATATCTCGGTCAGATCCAGCGCACCGATCTCCCGGAGGATCAGGAATGCGGCGAGCACCAGCCCGATGTCGCCGACCACATTGATCACGAAGGCCTTCATGCCTGCCGCTGTGGCGGTGCTTCGCCGGTACCAGAAGCTGATCAGTGCGTAAGAGGCAAAGCCGACGAAGCCCCAGCCGACGATCAGCAGCACCAGGTTGCCGGCCAGGACCAGCAGCAGCATCGAGAAGACGAAGTAGTTGAGGTAGCTGAAGAAGCGGTTGTAGCCGCGGTCGGAGGTCATGTAGGCGAGCGAGTAGAGGTGGATCAGGGTCGAGACACCGGTCACGATCAGACACATGAAGACCGAGAGAGGGTCGACCAGGATCGAGAGCTTGACGTCGATCCCCGCTACAGCGGCGTAGTCGTAGAGGGAGCCCTGCAGCGAGCGCTCCTCGGCTGGGTGCGAGAGCAGCCCGAAAAGCGCCGCGATCGCAAAGGCAAAGGCGATCCCGATCGCTGCCGTGCCGATGTAGCCGGCTGCGCGCTTGGGAAGCACCTTCCACAGCAGCGAGATGGTGAGGCTCCCCGCAAGCGGGAAGGCGAGTACGAGCCAGGCGCAGGTAACGGCGTTCATCGCACCTATCCCCTCAGGCTCCGGAAGTCATCGACGTTCAGCGGCAGCTTGCGGCGGTAGGCAGCGACTATCAGGCCGAGTCCGACCACCACCTCGCACGCTGCGACGACCATCACGATCAGCGCCAGAATCTGACCCTGCTGGTCTGCGAGCGAGCGGGAAAACGAAAGCAGCGCGAGGTTGCCGGCGTTCAGCATCAGCTCGAGGCAGAGCAGGATCACCAGCGGGCTACGGCGCACCAGCACACCGATTGCGCCGATTGCAAACAGCAGCGCAGAGAGGACCAGGTAGTAGGTGATGTCCATCTAGCCCAGAGCCTCCTCGGCATCGGGCTCGTCGCGCCGTCGGCGCTCGGCAAGCACCACGGCTCCGACCGCAGCGACCAGCAGGAGCAGTGACGCTGCCTCGAAACCGATCAGGAAACGTTCGAGCAGGAGCTTGCCCACGCCCTCGGGAGAGCCGAACCCGAGACCCACCTCGGGGCCGCCTGAATCGAGCGCTGTCAGCCCCGATCCGATGATCGCGATCGAGAGTTCGATGAAGATCGCGGCTCCGACCAGAAAGGCGATGGGTCGCTGTCCGGGGATCGCATCGAGCTTCGGCTCCTCGATTCCACCGACGTACGCCGCAACGAACACGTAGAGAACCATCACCGCACCGGCGTATACGACCACCTGGGCCGCAGCGATGAACTCAGCCTGAAGGATCAGGAAGAGTCCGGCGATGGAAACCAGATGCACGATCAGCGCGAGCACGCTGTAAAACGGGTTCCGCAATGCGACGACTGCTGCTGCGCCCCCAATTGCGCCGATCGCGCCGAACCAGAACAGGACCTCCTTCACCGGTCTACTCGCCCTCTCGCTTCAGCGGGGTCCGCTCGATCGGCTCGGCCAACAGCATCTCCTTGGTGAAGATCAGATCGGCGCGGTTGTAGTCGGCCATCTCGTAGTCGTGTCCCATCGTGATTGCGTCGAACGGACACGCGATCTCGCAGTAGCCGCAGAAGATGCAACGGGCGAGGTTGATCTCGTAGACCTCGGCGTAGCGCTCACCGGCGGACACGCGGTGTTCGGGATCGTTCTCCCGGGCGACCACGCGGATGCAGTCGGCCGGGCAGGCCGCCGCACAAAGCGAGCAACCAACGCACTTCTCCAGGCCGGTGTCTTCGAAGCGGTGCAGTTTGTGTCGCCCGCGGAAGCGCGGATAGACCGCCGTCTTCTCCTCCGGGTACTGAAGGGTTACCGGACCCTCGACCAGTCGCCCGAAGGTGGTCCTCATGCCTCGCATCGTCTCGCGCAGGGCGCGCCATCCGCTGGCGGCACCTCCGTTGTATTCCGGTCCGCGCTGGACCGAGATCACGTCGGCCTCCTGCAGGTACGGGAAGGGACTCCAGTCGGTCTTGTCGGTGTTCAGTTTGGCGTGCATTTCTCTCTCCCTCAAATCCTCAGGTAAGCGTCACCACGACGGCGGTTACGAGCGCGTTCAGGGTCGCAATCGGCAGCAGCACCTTCCAGCCGAGGCTCATCAGCTGGTCGTAGCGAACCCTCGGGATAGTCGCGCGGATCCAGATGAACATCAGGATCAGCACGAAGGTCTTGATCCCCATCCAGAGCGGACCCAGCCAGTCCGGTCCGGGTCCGAGAAAACCGCCCAGGAACATCGCAGCGCCGATCGCCGAGACGACCGTGATCTCGATGTACTCGGCCAGCAGGAACGAGCCGAAGCGCATTCCGCCGTACTCGGTCTGGTAGCCGGCGACCAACTCGGCGTCTGCTTCGGGGAGGTCGAACGGTGTGCGGTTCGTTTCGGCGAAGCCCGCCAGCATGAAGATGATGAACCCGACTATCTGGGGAACGATGTACCAGATCCCGCGCTGGGCTTCGACGATGTCCACGAGCGAGAGCGATCCCGCCATGAAGATGACTCCGAGCAGCGAGAGCCCCATCGCGACCTCGTAGCTGATCAGCTGGGCGGCGGCTCGCATCGCACCGAGAAAGCTGTACTTCGAGCCCGATGACCAACCGGCCAGAAGCAGTCCGTAGAAGGCGATCGAACCGACGGCGAAGAAGTAGAGGATGCCGATCGAGACGTCGATCCCGTAGAGGCCGACTCCGTCGACCACGTTGCCGAACGGGATGATCGCGATCGCGAGGATTCCCGAGAGCACCACCAGCAGCGGGCCGATTGCAAACAGGAACGGAACGGCCGCATCGGGCCGAAAGTGCTCCTTGCCGAGCAGCTTCCCGACATCGGCAAGCGGCTGCAGCAGCCCGACCGGGCCGACCCGGTTGGGCCCGTAGCGCTGCTGGAATCGTCCGAGCAGCTTTCGCTCGAGCACGGTCAAAAGTGGCAGCACGGCGAACATCACCGCGAAGATCACGATCGACTTGACGACCAGAAGCCACGGGGCCTCCGCAAAAGCGGTGTCGGCGATCAGCGGGAATCCGCTCATGCTGATTCTGTCTGCCCTACCGGAGAGGCAACCTCGATCCGGATCGTCCGGGATCCCGGCGTTGAATCAGTCAACAGGTTTCCGTTGTCGTCGCGGGTACCGCAGATCAGATAGGCCGCGCCCGGGATCATCGCTTCGCGTATCGCGACCTTGGCCTCTACCGCCGCGCCGTTACCCGCGCTCACCCTGACCGCCTGGCCCTGGCTGAGTTTGAGCCGCTCTGCGTCGGGGATGGATATTTCGAGACTCTGTTCGGGCACCAGGAACTCGAGCGACTGGCTGCGCTCTGCGACCTCGGCGGCCCAGAGGTCGCGGCGTGTACCGAGCCGGATCGCATCCGGTGCGCCATTGGTCGCGGTTGCTCCAGCGGGTGCCGAAGCCGGAGCGCTGCCCGCCGGTACGCGAGCGGCTGCGCCATCACGATCCTGCCAGCGCACACCTTGCCCTGCCAATTCCTCTTCGGTGACCCCCTGATACAGACCCACCGCGGAGGTCATTGCGGCAAAGAGACCAGGTTGATCGGTGAAATCGCACTCGACGCCCAGCTCGCTTGCGACCGCGGCGAGGAAGTTCCAGGTCGGCAAAAGGCCGTCGGGCGGCGGGACATTTCGGCGGACACGCTGAAGGCGCCCGTCGGGATGCGTGATCGTCCCCTCCTTTTCA
>JBEIRY010000052.1:0-11838 GCA_040375675.1 Thermoleophilales bacterium
CATCGGGTGAACCTAGGTCCCGAATATCCACCCATCCAACCTGAAAGGTGTCCAAATCATCACGAGATCGCTTAACGGTCCGTATGCGCTGATAGGTTCACGGCCAATGGAGTCGTCAGTGGCAAAACCGAAGAAGCGGGGCAACGCGAAGTTGGTGGTCGCCGCGGTCGCGGCGGTGCTCGCGATCGTCTTCGTGATCATCAATACCAATCAGGTCGAGATCAACTTCCTCTTCTTCAAGGTAACCGCGCCGCTGCTGGTCGCGCTGATCGTCTCGATGTTGCTCGGGTTCATCGTCGGGCTGATCTTCCCCAAGCTCAGGGCCGACAAGTCGAGCCCGCAAGGCTGACCCGCTTCTTCTGACTCATCTTCTGAGCTAGAGGTTCTGAACTTCGGCAGCGATGTCGGCCGCCGCCTGCTTTGCGTCGTCGAACAGCATCGAGGTGTTCTCCGCGTAGAAGAGATCGTTGTCGATGCCGGCAAACCCCGGGCTGAGCGAGCGCTTGATCACGATCACCTGCTGGGCCTGGTCTACCTCGATGATCGGCATTCCGGCGATCGGTGAGTCGGGGTCATTCTTCGCAGCCGGGTTGGTCACATCGTTTGCGCCGATGATCAAGGCGACATCGGTACGTGGCATCTCGGGGTTGATCTCCTCCATCTCCTTCAGCTTCTCGTAAGGCACATCGGCTTCAGCCAGCAGCACGTTCATGTGCCCGGGCATGCGACCCGCTACCGGATGAATCGCGTAGTTGACTGTGACCCCGCGCTTTTCGAGTTCATCGGCCATCTCCTTGACCGAGTGTTGGGCCTGGGCAACAGCCATGCCGTAGCCGGGGACTATCACCACAGAGTCGGCATAGGCCATCTTGATCGCTGCGTCCTGAGCGTTGACAGAGGTGACCGGCCGCTCCTCGGTCGACCCCTGTGATGCCGCCGGGGCTCCACCAAAGCCGGCAAAGAGGATGTGTCCGACCGATCGGTTCATCGCGGTCGCCATCTCGAGGGTGAGGATCGTTCCGGAGGAACCGACGATGGTTCCGGCCACGATCAGAGCGACGTTATCCAGAGCAAGTCCGGCAGAGGCCGCCGCAAGGCCTGTGAATGCGTTCAAGAGGCTGATCACAACCGGCATGTCGGCACCGCCGATCGGCAAAACCACCAGCACGCCGAGAACCGCAGAAGCCACCAGTACCCCGATGAAGATCCATTCCGAAGGCGCGTCGTTGTTGATCGCGATGATCACGCACGCTGCCAGTACACCGATCAGCAACACCGCGTTGATTACCTGCTGGCCGAACACCTTGATCGGCTGGCCGGGAATGATCCCCTGGAGCTTCCCGAAGGCGATATTCGAGCCCCAAAAGGAGACCGAGCCGACCACAGCCGAAAGCAGGCCGGGGATCAGCAGATCGAGCGGGATCGTCTCGCCGAGTGAGAGCTCATGGCGGAACTCGGCCCAGGCGATCAGAGCGACCGCGCCGCCACCGACGCCGTTGTAGAGGGCGACCATCTGGGGCATATCGGTCATCTGCACTCGCACGGATGCGACTACTCCGATAGCCGAACCGACTATCAGAGCGCCAAAGAGAACTCCCCAGTTGCCGATTCCGTCGAGCAGCAATGTGGTGACGACCGCAATGCCCATACCTACCGCGGCGATGAGGTTTCCTTGCTTGGCGGTGGTCGGGTGCGTGCCCCGCTTGATCCCGATGATGAACAGCGAGAAAGCAACTATGTAAAGCGCGGTCGAAGCTGCTCCGGCGGGTGCGAGGACTGCGAGTGGCATCAGGACCCTCCCCCCTCATCTTTTGCCTCGGATGAGTCATCAGCCTTTGGCTTCGGCTTACGGGTGAACATGCCGAGCATCCGGTCGGTGACCAGGAATCCACCGACGATGTTGATCGCGCCGAAGGCGATGGCGATGGCGCCGATCACATACTCCAGAGGATCGTTGGCGTAGCCAACGACGATCAAACCGCCAAGCATCACGATCCCGTGGATCGCATTGGTCTGGCTCATCAAAGGCGTATGGAGAGTCGTCGGTACCTTCGAGATCACCTCGAATCCGACGAATGCAGCCAGTACGAAAATGGTGATCTCGGTCATCAGGCTCATGCGGCGGCCTCCTTGGCCCTCTCGTTGACGATCTCCCCACCGTGGGTGATGCAGGCGCCTTCGATGATCTCGTCATCGAAGTCGAGCTTCAGCGAGCCATCTTCGGCAAAGAGGAGATCGCTCAGATTCTGCAGGTTCTTGGCGTATAGCTGGGATGCGTGGGTCGGCATCTCACTCGGCAGGTTGACCGGAGAGATGATCTTCACCCCGTGTTCGATCACGGTCTCGCCAGCCTTGGTCAACTCACAGTTACCGCCGGAGTCGCCAGCGAGATCTACGATCACAGAGCCAGGGGCCATCGCCTTGACGGCGTCGGCCGTGATCAGCAACGGCGCCGGACGCCCGGGTATCTGGGCAGTAGAGATGATCACGTCCTGCTTTGCCGCAGCCTCGGCCAGCTCGCCGCGGAGCTTCTCGTTTTCCTCATCGGTCAACGGGCGGGCGTAGCCACCCTCACCCTCGGCATCCTTGACCGCATCGACTTCGAGGAAGCGGCCTCCGAGAGACTCGACCTGCTCTTTGACGACAGAGCGCACATCGAAGCCGGTAACCACCGAGCCGAGGCGCTTTGCAGTTGCGATCGCCTGCAGACCCGCAACTCCTGCACCGAGTACCAGGGTCTTGGCAGGAGCGACTGTGCCCGCCGCAGTGGTGAGCATCGGGAAGAACCTGCCAGCCTCACGCGCGGCGATGATCGAGGCCATGTAGCCGCCAACGTTTGCCTGCGAGGAGAGTGCATCCATCGACTGTGCGCGGGTCGTTCTCGGGATCGCTTCCATAGCGAGGGAGCTGACCCCGGCCTTGGCCAGAGCGTCGACCAGTTCGGTGTCGACGAACGGATTGAGGAAGGAGATCAAGACCTGACCAGAGGAAAGCTTCGATATCTCCTCCGGCGTCGGCGCTGCGACCTTGAGCACGACCTGTGCCGACCATGGATCGCCGATCTTTGCTCCGGCTTCGGTGTAGGCGGAATCAGAGATACCGGCTGCCTCGCCAGCGCCAGCTTCGACCGTGAACTCGGCGCCCTTTTCGATCAGCGCCTTGACGGTGTCGGGGGTTGCGCCAACCCGGCGCTCGAGATCTGCTGTCTCTTTAGGTGTGCCGATCGAGATGCTCATGCCGGTGCCCCTGCTCCGACCATCTCTTGCAGCTTGGTCAGCGTGTGGACGCGCTCCTCGTGGGTCACCTGGACCGGAGTTGCGATCAGTCGGTCGACACCTGAACCGGCGAAGGCCCTGACACGCTCGGCTACCTCGTCGGCGGTGCCGACCAGCGAGGTTGCATCTACCAACTCGTCCGGAAGCGCCTGGAAGGCCTCCTCCTTCTTGCCATCCAGGAAGAGATCGCGGACTTCGTCGGCGGCCTCACCGAACCCGAAGCGCGTGGCGAGATCTACGTAGAAGTTCTTTTCCTTCGACCCCATGCCGCCGAGATAGAGGACCAGCCCCATCTTGACCATCGCGCGTGCGGTATCGAGATCGCCATCGATCGCGACCTGAACCGACGGAGAAATGCTCAAGTCCTCACGCGAGCGTCCACCCTTGGCAAAGCCCGCCTCGAGGTGCTCTCCCCAAGCCTCCTCCCAGCTGTCGACGCTGAAGAAGATGGGAATCCAGCCATCGGCCATCTCTGCGGCGAGCTCTACCGACTTGCGGCCGATCGCGCCGAAGTAGACCGGGATCTCGTCTCGGATCGGATGGAAGTTGAGCTTCAGGGCCTTGCCTTGACCGGTGACTCCCTCGCCCTCAGTCAGCGGAAGGTCGAAGTGCTTACCGTGGTGATCGAGCGGCCCCTTGCGGGCGACTATCTCGCGCACGATCTCCACGTACTCGCGGGTGCGCCCCCAAGGCATCGAGTAGGGGACTCCGTACCAGCCCTCGGAGACCTGCGGGCCAGACGGCCCGAACCCGAAGATGAACCGCCCGTCAGAGAGGGTGTCTATGGTCACGCCAGCCATCGCAGCAGCCGCCGGAGTACGAGCCGGTACCTGGAAGATCGCCGAGCCGAGCTTGATCGTTTCGGTCTTGGCCGCGAGGTAGGACAGCACCGAGACAGCGTCGGAGCCGTACGACTCCGCAACCCATACAGAGTCGTAGCCCAAGCGCTCGGCCTCACGGGTCAGATCAACTGCTTCATCGCCCTGAGGGCCGATGCCCCAGTAGCCGAGATAAAGGCCTAGATCCACGGTGTTAAGCCTATGGACTTTCCGTCACCTTTGGCAGACCGCCGAAGGGCTCAGTTGAGCCGCTCGACGATCATCGCCTCGCCCTGACCACCGGCAACGCACATCGTCTCGATGCCGACCTGGTGATCGTCGGTTTCCATCACGTTCAACAGGGTGCCCATGATCCTCGCCCCGGTCATACCGAACGGATGGCCGAGCGCGATCGCTCCGCCATGGGTGTTCAGTTTCTCGAGCGGAATCCCGCACTCGTCCATGATCGGGATCACCTGAGCTGCAAAGGCCTCGTTCAGCTCGACAGTGTCGACATCGTCGATCTTCATTCCGGCCCGATCGAGCACACGCTGAACGGCACCGATCGGCGCGACGCCCATCAGCTCCGGCTCGTTTCCGTGAGTCGCAGCGGTGACGATCCGGGCGCGGGGCTTGAGACCGAGTTCCTTGGCGCGATCGGCCGACATGATCAGCGCCGCGGCAGCTCCGTCGTTCAGTGGGCAGGAGTTTCCTGCGGTAACACCGCCGCCGCCCTCGAATGCCTCAGGCAACTCGCCGAGCTTCTCGACCGTAGACGAGGCCCTCGGACCGTCGTCCTTGTCGGCGGTACCGCCATCAGGAAGCGCGACGGGCACGATCTCGCGGTCGAAGAAGCCCGACTCCTGCGAGGCCACCGCGAGCTCTTGGGAGCGCTGCGCGTACTCATCCATCTGCTCGCGCGTGACTCCGTACTTCTTGGCGACGTTGACCGCCGTGATCCCCATGTCGATATAGGCGTTCGGAGTGTCGCCTTTGCCCTGGAGTTTCTCGTTCTGATCCGGAGCTCCCGCTGGCTCGGTCCGCTCGTTGAAGCGACTGACCCACTCGACGCCAGCGGCGATGTAGGCATCGCCTTCACCGGCCTTGACCGCGTTCGCGGCGTGGCGGATCGCATCGAGGCTCGAGGCGCAGTAGCGAGACACGGTCACGCCGTTAGTGGTGTCCGGCAGCCTTTCGGAAAGCAGCACGAGAATCCGGGCGAGGTTGAAGGCCTGAAGTCCCTGGGGCATGCCTACTCCACAGAAAACATCCTCTACCTCAGCCGGGTCGAGGTCTGGATTTCGCTCGAGCAACTGGTCGACGACATAGGCCCCTGTCTCGTCCGGGCGGAGCTGAGCGAGCGAGCCTTTGAAGGCGCGACCTATCGGCGTGCGAATCGTGTCTACGATTACTGCTTCGGGCATGAGGGCCTCCTGTGCTAACCAGTGAGGTACACCCCGCAGTCGACAATCGGCCACGGGGCATAACGTTGGATTGAGATAGAGAAATTACCGAGAAGAAAACAAATCAGAAGTCTGCCTCCCCCCTTTCCCGGCTGAAGATCGGACGGAAGTCCGCTGCCGCTGCCCCCAAAGCCACCTCAGCCAAGGCCGGGGCCGCGAAGAAGCCGGCTGCTGCCAAGGCGAAGGGCAAGAAGCCCGCCCCCAACATGGAGGAGCGGATGGAGGGCGTCCAGGGGTGGATGGCCGAGATCGAAAAGCGCCAACGGCTGATGACTTACATAGGTGGCGGGCTCGCGGCCGTCGCGATCCTGCTTGGCGCCGCCGCGCTGACGGTCGCGCTGATCAACAACAGCAACAGCGCCAGCCAGCAGGATGTAGACGAGATCAACGCCCGCCTGGATGCGATCCAGCTCGAGGTCAAGGCCGCAACCGAGGAACAACTGCAGTCGGTCTCGAATTCGATCGCGACTCTACAGAGCCAGGTTCAGGCGCTCGAGCAGTCGTCGACGAGCGGCAAGGGCGGCAAGGGCACCAAGGGCTCAACCTCCAATGGAAGCTCGCCTCAGCAGAAGTCCTCTACCCAGGCGGGAGTCGATTCGCCCAAGAGCGGCGCGCTCAGGTTCTCGCCTGACACGCTGCGGGCGCCCGCCGGTGAGCTGACGATCACCTACCTCAATCCCTCGCCTGTACCCCACAACTTGACCATTTCGAGAAACGGCAAGGTTCTGGGCAAGACCAAGACGCTGACCAAGGGATCCGCGAGCGTGACGCTGAACGTGAGCGGCGGCCAGTACGTGTTCTACTGCTCGGTCCCCGGTCACCGCAAGGCAGGCATGCAGGGCGACCTGATCATCGGTGGCTGATCCTTCCGCCGGTATTTTCACGCCTGCATCACGCCTGAAATAACCGTTTTCGGTCATAGCTCGGCAAGGTCATCCGCCGTTTGGTCTAGCGTGCGCGCCACGCCTGAGACTGCCTAGGTAGGTTCAGGTGTGAATGGGAATTGCCCAGCAACCAAAAGGAGGGCCAAGTGGCCGTCACTGGTTATTGCGTCAAGTGCCGTAAGAAGGGGGTCGAGATTCAAGGTGCGACCCAAGTCACGATGAAGAACGGGAAACCTGCCGTTCAGGGCACCTGCCCTGACTGTGGGACGAAGATCTTCAGGATCGGAAAGATGGAGTAGTAACTCCATCTTCAGCTGCGGCACATGGCCGCCACCTCGAGGTACGGGCGCGATCTAGAGGCGTCCGCCCCGCAGGTGGCGGCCGTTTGCTTTCCCGGGGGCGGTGTTTTGCTCAGTCGTCAGCTGAAAGCGCAGCGGCCGCCTCGTTTGCGGCACGCTCTCCACTCCTGACCGCGCCGTCCATATAGCCAGCCCAGACGGTCGAGGCCTCGGAGCCTGCCCAGTGCAGCCGGCCGACCGGACTCCTGAGAGCGTCGCCGTAGGCAGTCAGCGTCCCGGGAGTAGGTGAACAGACCGGCCCGCCTCCGCTCATATCCTCCTCGCCCCAAACCTGCTCGTGATAGGCGAGGGGGCGCAGGGCCTGGTCGCCATAAAGGCGCGCAAACGCCTCGAGCGTGCGGCGGCGGCGCTCCGAGATGCCGAGCCTGGCATGAGCAGCCGCCTCTCTGGCACCGATGAAGCCGAGCATCGCCCCCTTGTCACTTGCGTAGGGCGAGTTGTCGAAGGTCGTGCAGACCGGCCCCCGATCGCTGACCGCTTCGCCGCTGAAGCCCTGCTCTCGCCAGAACGGCGCGGAGTAGATTGCGGTCGCCTTGATCACAGATCCCATCGGCATCCTCGAGGCAAGCTGGGTCCTGGCAACTCCGAGCGAGGCGTCGAACTCGATCCCTGTGCAAAGCGGAGGTGGCAGAGCAACCACGGCCCGCCTTGCCCTCGCCGATCCGAGGGAGGTCTCGATGCTGACGCCTCTTTCGTCGGCAACCATCCGGGTGACCCTCGTTCCAAGCGCGACCCGGTCGCCAAGCTCGTCGGCGAGCCTGACAGAGATTTCCTGCGATCCGCCGACCAGCCGATCCTGCTGGGCACCTCCTCTGGTGTCGAGAAGGGCATCGAGGCCGCCGCCTGAACGCATGTAGAAGAGCGCCCAGAGCAGAGAGAACTCCGAAGGATCAGCACCCCATACGACTGCGGCGGCGGCGCGGAAGAGATCCCAGACCCGCCTGGAGCGCGTCGTGCGGGACATCCACTGCGAAAACGGAATCGCATCCCACTCTCTGGCCAGCGGCGCATTCCATGGATCCTCGAGCGGGACTTCCTCCTGCATACGGGCAAGCCTGCGACGGACCCGCTCCATCTCCAGCAGAACGAGTGGCGATACCCGCGGAATCGTTCCCGTGTAGGTGGATATTCGACCGCCAAGCTCGAGCACGTTCTTGCCCTCGCAGTAGGTAGGAAAGGTCTCCATTCCGAGTTCCGAGATCAGCCCGAGCACTCGATCCTGGGTCGGACCTACCCACTGGCCGCCTATCTCGACCACGTCGCCGTCGTCGAGCTCGAGATTCAAGGTCCGGCCACCAACGCGATCGCGCCCCTCGAGCACCACCACATCGACGCCTGAGGCCGAGAGGCGACGAGCGGCCGTCAAACCGGCCAGCCCCCCGCCCACAACCGCCACGTCTGCTTCCAGGTGACGGGCCGGTGCAGTGTTCACGATGGGCCGCTACCCGGAGCTAGATCCGACAGGAGGCAACGCCGCGCTTTTCGAGATAGCGCTGGTGGTAGGCCTCCGCGGGCCAGAAGTGCGTGGCCGGAACTATCTCGGTCACGATCGGGTTGGAAAACCTCTCCTGCGCGCGGTCTCGGGAGGCGATTGCCTGAGCCTCCTGCTCTGGCGAGTGGAAGAAGATCGCCGAGCGATACTGAGAGCCGACGTCCGGACCTTGACGGTTGAGCTGAGTCGGATCGTGGGCTGACCAGAAGACGTCGAGCAACTGCTCGAAGCTCACCTCAGCAGGATCGAACTCGACCTCGCAGGCCTCGGCGTGTCCAGTCGCCCCGGTGCAGACCTGCTCGTAGCTCGGGTTGGCCGTTTCGCCGCCGACATAGCCGACGACGGCGTCGGTCACCCCCTCGGTATTTCTGAAATCCACCTCTATCTGCCAGAAGCAACCAGCGGCGAAGGTGGCTGTTTGGTTCCCTGATCCGTTCGACACTTGATCCTCCTTTTTATGGAGTAGAAGGCCTTCCCGACAATCCTAGAGATCAGCGATCGTCTCAAGGACCAGATCGCGATCGTGTTTGTAGGAAAGTAGATCCGCGGCCTTTGCCGGATCCAGCCAGCGGAGCTCATCGACCTCGTTGTTCGGCTTGAAGGATCCCTCGATCGGATCCATCAGCCAGTACCTGACCACCTTCGTCTTACCTCCGCCGATCGCATAGATGGTCGGGGACAACTCGCGAATCGGCTCACAGACCAGACCCGTCTCCTCGCGGACTTCGCGCAGGGCTGCCTTCTTGAACTTCTCGCCTTTGTCGAGCTTGCCCTTGGGAAGCGACCAGTCGTCGTACTTGGGGCGGTGGACGACCGCGATCTCGATCGACTTCTTCTTGCCGGTACGAACGATCACGCCGCCGGCTGCCTCGATGTCAGCACGGTTGGTCTTCTTCTGGACCTTCTTGCGGGTCTTCTTGTCGACCTTCTTGATCTTCTGCTTTCTGGGCTTTTTCGCGCCCTTCTTCTTGGCAGCCATAGTCGGGAGCCTAAGGCCCCCATAGGATCTTCTGCATGCAGTGTCTGGGTATAGATCTGGCTGCGCAGCCAAAGGCGACCGCAATCTGTCTCACCACCTGGGACGAGGGTTCAGTGGCAATCAGCGAGCTGCACTGTGGGGTGAACGACGAGGATCTGGTCGACCTGATGCTCACCGCGGACAAGGTCGGACTGGACGCTCCTCTCGGTTGGCCCGACGAGTTCGTCGCGGCCGTCCACAAGCACCACCAAGGCGGCAGCGACGGACCGCTCCCGGACCGTCGGCTTCTCACCCTGCGTGAGACCGACCGGAGGCTTCAAGAGGAGAGCGGCCGGCGGCCGCTGAGCGTCTCCACCGACCTGATCGGAGTCGTCGCCTTGAGAGCGATCGACCTGCAAAACGCAATGACGGCGAAGGGCGAACCCGTAGACCGAACAGGGCTCGGCCGGGTCTGTGAGGTCTATCCCGCCGCAGCTCTCGAGGGGTGGGGTATCGATGCTCAGGGCTACAAAGGGGCGAAGGGCAGAGAGCGTCTGCCCGAGATATTGGGATCGCTGGAAGAGGGCTTGGGCGGAATCGAGATGGGAGAGGCGGAGAGATCACAGATGCAACGCGATCACAACCAGTTGGATGCCCTCATCTGCGCCCTGATTGCTCGTGCCGCCGCGCTCAATGCCAGCACCGCCCCCGGCCCCGAGGCGATGGAACGAGCAGTGCGCGAAGGGTGGATTCATCTGCCGGAGATCGAACTGAAGGCACTTCGGAGTCCCTCCTAGGCGCTCGGGTCGCCGGGGTGTTTAGACTTATCCGGCAATGAGCAAACGAGCCCAACAGTTGACGATCATCGGCGTTCTGGCCGCGGTAATAGTCGTCTTGATCATCGTCTTCAGCCAAAGCAGCGGCAGCGACTCGAGCGGTGGTCCGGCGGCCGACTCGCAAGAGGTCGCAAAGCGGTTCGCGGGCATCCCCCAGGAAGGTCTCGTGCTGGGCGACCCCAAGGCTCCTGAGACGATCATCGAGTTCGCCGACATGCAGTGCCCGTTCTGCGCCCAGTTCGCAAAAGAGACTCTGCCGGATCTGGTTGACAACGAGGTTCGACCCGGGAAGATCAAGCTCGAACTGCGTCTGATTGCAATCGTCGGAGACGGAGTCCAGTCCACGACCGCCGCCACAGCTGCAGCGTCTGCCTCGCTCCAGAACAAGCTCTGGCAGTTCACCGACCTCTTCTACCTCAATCAGGGCATCGAGAACACTGGTTACGTGACCGATGACTTCATCACCAGCATCTACGACGCGATCCCTGGTCTGAACGTCGAAAAGGCGCAGGCAGATCGCACCTCGGAAGCAGCTCAGACTGTCTTCGCTGAGGATCTCGCGCTCGCCGAGCAGTACGGCGTCTCGAGTACTCCATCGCTCTTTTTGAAGACCGGCAACGGAAAGCCGGTCCCGATCGAGATCCAGGGCTTCGACTACGCCTCGTTCGAGAAGGCACTTCAGGCCGCGCGCTCAAAGTGACCGATAGCCGACTCCGCCTGATCATCGGCATCCTCGCCGTAATCGGTATCGGAATAGCTACCTACATCACTATCGAAGGCAAAGCCGTCTCCTGCGGGACCGGTGGATGCGAGACGGTCCTCACCTCCGAGTACTCCGACAAGTTCGGAATCAGCACTTCGGTGATCGGACTGATCGGCTACGTCTTGATCCTTTGTTCGCTGTTCGTTCCGCGTGACTGGGGCCGCATGGCGGGAGCGCTGCTTGCGCTTGTGGGGTTCGGTGTCAGCGCTTTCCTCACCACCTGGTCGATCACAACGCTCGAGACGACCTGCAGGTGGTGCCTTGCCAGCGCAGTGACGATGACGCTGCTCGCAATACTCACCACCACGCGTCTGCTGCGCGCACCAACCCAGTAGGAAAGTGCTGCGGTACGGATGAGCGTTCCCCAGGCCAACGCGGAAAAGCTCGAACCCGACGACGCGGCGATCCTCGCTCTCGAGTCGGCAACGATCTACGGACATACGACCAAGGTGCTGCTGCTCGAGCCGATACCGAGCGGAGACCCGATCGGACTCTCCGAGCTGAGCGAACGCATCGCAGCGAGGATCGAGAGGCTGCCGAAGCTGACTCAGCGCGTGGAGATGCGCGACGACAACCCTGCAGATGCCTGGTGGGTAACAGCTGAGGAGTTCGATCTCTCAGATCACCTGAGCGAACGCGGCGGCGGGCCGGTGGACTTCGACGGTCTGCGTCGGCTCGTTTCAGAGGCGATGGAGTCTCGCCTCGACCACTCAGTTCCCCTTTGGAAGATCGAGTTGGTCCATCTGACCGAAGGGCGAACAGCGCTGATCTCGCGCTTCCATCACTGCATGGCCGACGGGGTGAGCTCGGTCAAGATCCTCTCGCAACTCTTCTTCGACGAAGACACAACACCCGAGCCGAAAACACGAGCCCCGGTCGAGAAGGCTCCGGCCAAGCCGGCCGCCTCGGGCCCTCCGGAGCCGGCTACCGCGCAGAGATCTCTGATCGCGACCGCCCGCACGCTCCTGCGCGAGCTGACGCCCTCGAGAA
>JBEIRY010000061.1:0-10363 GCA_040375675.1 Thermoleophilales bacterium
ATCGGGCGGCGGAGTGGTGATGGGGAGGGTTCACCCCAAGGCAGCGCAGAGCGAGGATTGGCGCTCACGCGCCTTGACTCTCGCGGTCCGCGGTGTCAAGGCGGTCAGCCCCGATGCTCTGGTCGCTGCCTCAGAGCCTGCCACCGGCGGGGTGGAGCGCCGCGATGCAGAGTTGATCGCGGTGGTGCCAACCGACGACGAGGATCTGTTGGCCCGCGTCGCGCGATCGCTGCTGGCCGAGCTCGAGGTGGAGCTGGGTGGCTTCACGATCACCGTAGGCAGGAGCCGGGTGGCATCTGACCCGACCGATCTGCACCGTGCCGGACAGGAGGCGCGTTTGGCTTTGAATGTGGGCGAGGCCGAGGGTTCTGGAAGCCTTGCGTTCGAAGAGACAGGCTCGTACCGCCTCTTGTTGCCAGCGATGAGCGAGGCACCGGGGGAGCTGCAGGGCTTCTACTCAGAGACAGTCGAACCGCTTGCCGCTTACGACGAGCAGTACGAGACCGAGCTGCTGGCGACTCTCGAGGCCTATCTCGAAAACGACGGCAACGTCGCTCGAACTGCAGAGCGGATGTTCACTCATCGCCACACCATCCGCTACCGGCTCGAGCGGGCGCGTGAGCTCTGCGGCCACGACGCAACCTCCACCGAAGGGCGGGAGAGACTCGGTCTGGGCCTGAAGGCGATGCGGGTGCTCGGCATCGCCGGCCCCGGTGGTCCGGCGAGAGAACCTGGCACCGAGGCGGGAAGCGTCTCGCGCAAAGCGCCCGAGCCGGACTGATCTACCCATCCCGCGGTCTTGGTTCTGCGCTTCCGGTTTCCTGACCGGGGCGGAGTAGTCTCTTCTGATCGTGAAGCAAACGCGGAAATCTTCCCGCTTTCCGCAGGCTCGCGTCCTGCGTAACTCTGAGTTGTTGCTCGACTCAGCGGTTGAGATGATCGCCACCGGCGGGCTGTCCAGCCTGAGTTTCCGCTCGGTTACACGCCGCGCGGGTCTTTCGCCACAAGCCTTGCGCAGCAGATATCCCGATGTCTCTGCCCTCATCGTTGGTGTTTGGCAGGAGCGGCTCTCTCCGGCTCTGGGCGAGGCCGTACGGCGGCTGGTCGATGTCGCAGAAGATCCGGATTCTGACCTGGCCAAGGCGGAGCTCGCAGAGGTCACCTCATCTTTGATGAAGCCCGGGAGCGCTCTCCAGGCTGCCTCCGATCTACTCGTCGTTTCGCAGTTCCAGCCCGCGCTGCAGGATGCAGTCGAGCACTCACTGGGGAGGGAGGTCGCCAAGGCAATCCGTCCCCGCACCGGTAAGTTGAGCGCCGACGTGGCGGCCCGTCGCGCGTACCTGATCATCGCCGGTCTCGGATTGCTGCTCGGGTCGCGGCACCCGGGCTCCGCGCGGCTCGAGATGAGCAGTGGGCTCGATCCTCTACTCGAGGCCCTGCGAAGCCCAGGTGAGCCAAGAGCCTTACCCGAAGTGCCCGGCGATCAGTTCAGTGCCTCACTCGAGTTCGACTCAGGTGATCCTCTTGGTGACGCGATACTCACCTCTACGCTCGAGGAGGTCGCAGATCGCGGTTATGACCGCACCACCACCGCCCGGATCGCCGCCAACGCAGGATGCACCGAAGGCGCGATCTTCGCCCGTTACTCCAGCAAGCTCGAGCTCTTCAACGAGGCGAACAGGCGACAGGCCGAGGCTGGCTTCGAGCTCAATCAGGGGTATCTCGACCAGCTGACCGCAGAACATGGCGACGGCGTAGCCGAGACCGTCTACATGCGCGAGCAGCAACTACCGAAGTTGCGTTACCTGAGGGCTCTGCATCTCGAGAGTCTCAGGGTCACCTGGTACGAGCCCAAGGTGATGGAGGCAAACGCGCGCGAGGTGGACGCGGCCTTTGCGAAGTACCAGCCGCAGCGAAGCCCAGCCCAACGCCATCTCGACTACTCGATGAATCTCGGGGTAAGTGCGCTTCCGTTGCTCGATTCGCGCTGCTGGAACCTGCCTTACGACGTGGTGGTGATCCCCTTCATGGATCTGTTGCCCTGAGACCCTCTACCGACCGCCCACGAGGCAGCCGCTTAGACTGAGGTTCCGGTCCGGGGTGGTGTAGCGATAGCACTCCAGGTTTTGGTCCTGGCAGCGGAGGTTTGAATCCTCCCCCCGGAGCTTTTTCCAGTCACACCCTGTGGCTCACGCATGATCACTACCGCCGCTCCAGCCGTCACCGCCTAGGATCACTTGCGTGAGCTCTCTTACCGCCCTGATCATGGCTGCAGGTGCGGGAACGCGCATGCGCTCCTCTCTGCCCAAGGTCGCTCATCCGGTATGCGGAAGGCCGATGATTGCCTGGTCGGTCGCCGCTGCGCAAAGCGCGGGCGCAGATCGCATCTGCGTGATCGTCTCACCCGACAGGGACCTCTCCGACGTGCTGCCCGACGGGGTGGAGACGGTAATCCAGCCCACGGCCGATGGCACCGGAGGCGCTCTGAGGGCTGCACTGCCGGTCATCTCTGAGAGCGAAACCGTCCTGGTTCTCTCCGGCGACCAGCCGCTGGTCTCGGCAGAGGAAATCGAGATGCTGTTGGCCGAATCGAGCGGAAGCGACGCGGCCGCGGTATTGCTGACAGCCGAGCTGGATGAGCCCGGTTCTTACGGGAGAGTGATCCGCACGGCCGATGGATCGGTCGAAAAGATCGTCGAGGCCAAGGAGCCAGGCGATGCGACGCCAGAGGAGCTCGCGATCGGTGAGGTAAACGCCGGCACCTACTTGTTCGAGGCAGACGCGTTGGCCGATGCGCTGGATCACATCTCCAACGACAACGCGCAAGGCGAGTACTACCTGCCCGATGTCTTGCCGGCGATTCGCACAGCCGGCAAGACGATCGCGGCATGTGTGACCGATGCGGTGGCGGTCGGGGTGAACGACAAGGTCGAGTTGGCAGCAGTAGAGGCCGAGGCCCGCCGAGCCGTCCTTGCTGAACACATGCGGGCAGGTGTCACCGTGGTGGACCCCGATACGACTTGGATCGATGCCGGTGTGAAGATCGCCCAGGATGTCCGCATAGAGCCCGGCTGCACGATCAAGGGCGCGACTGAGATTCAAACCGGTGCGGTGATCGGACCCCACAGCACGCTGATCGACGCGCGAGTCGGCGAGGGCTCCGAGGTCCGAAACTCGCATCTCGACTCCTGTTCGATCGGTGCAGGTGTCGCGGTCGGCCCGTTCGCTCACATCCGCCCGGGAACCGAGTTGGCCGACGGCTCCAAGGCCGGCAGCTTCGTGGAGATCAAGAACTCGCAGATTGGCCAAGGGGCAAAGGTCCCCCACCTCTCTTATGTGGGTGACGCCGAGGTTGGCGAGGAGTCGAATCTAGGCGCCTCGACGATCACCGCCAACTACGACGGAAAGGAAAAACACCGCACCAAGATCGGTCGCAAAGTGCGGACCGGAGTGGATACGACCCTGGTTGCACCGGTAGAGGTCGGCGACGAGGCATACACTGGCGCCGGTTCAGTGATTACCGAGGATGTGCCGTCTGGTGCACTCGGGATCGGGCGACCGGAGCAGCACAATGTCGAGGGCTACACGAGTCGAAAGCGTGACGAGACCGATGGTGAGGAGGGGGAGCAGAAGTGAGCCAGATCGAGGAAGAGCCGCGCAGCGGATCAGCGATACCTCAGGACTACACCAAGAGGCTCATGGTCTTTGGCGGCCGCGCCTCGATGGATCTCGCCGCAAAGATCTCCGGCAAGCTGGACGTGGAACTCGGCGAAGTGACCCTCAAGACCTTCTCCGATGGCGAGGTCTACTGCCGCTACGAAGAGTCGATTCGCGGGGCAGATGTCTTCCTGGTTCAGTCCACCGCTGCAAACGAGGCAGAGGGGATGACCCCGAACGACTCGCTGGTGGAACTGTTGGCGATGATCGACGCCGCTCAAGGCGCGTCCGCTCACAGGATCATTGCCGTGATGCCCTGGTACGGCTATGCCCGACAGGACAAGAAGTCCAAGCCGCGCGAGCCGATCACGGCCCGAGTGGTCGCAAAGTGCCTCGAGGGAGTCGGAGCAGACCGCGTCTTGACCATGGACCTCCATGCCGGACAGGTCCAGGGCTTCTTTCACGTTCCGCTCGATCACATGACCGCGATGCCGATGCTCGAGCAGTGGTTGACCGATCAGGCTTTCGAGGAGCCTCCGGTGATCGTCTCCCCGGATGCCGGCCGGGTCAAGACGGCCCGTAACTTCGCCCGTAAGGTCGGCTGCACCTGGGCAGTCATGGAAAAGGAGCGTCCCGCTCAGCAGGTCGCCGAGATCGGCTATGTCGTCGGCGACGTTCGAGGCAAGACGGCGGTGCTGGTCGACGACATGATCGACACGGCCGGTACGCTCTGCGCTGCAGCCCAGACTGTCCTCGACGAAGGGGCCGCGCGGGTGATTGCCTGCGCCACCCACGGGGTCTTCTCCGGTGCCGCCTATGAGCGCCTGCCATACGAGAACAGCAAGATCGAGCAGATCGTGGTTACCGACACCGTGCCCCTGCGCCCCGGTGCGCCTGACAACATCACGGTTCTGACCGCAGCCCAGACCCTTGCGGATTCGATCCGGAGGATCTTCACCGACGACTCAGTCTCGGAGATCTTCGCCGGCGAAAACCAGCTCTTCTAGCGCTGGCCGACTATCAACCAGCGTTTGTCCGGACGCTTCAGCACCAGCGTCAGCGGACTCGGTCCGTATCCCTGTCGCGATATCTCGAGCTTCGCGGTCCCCCGTCGTTTCTTGGCTAGCACCTTGACGATCTGTATTTCCTTCACGGGCTGAGCCCACTGCACCCGCTGGGAGGAGATGCAGCCCTCGGTTCCACCGAGCCTCTCCTGGTAGGCGGGTCCGAATAGATCGCAGGTGGCAGGAAAATCTCGGTCCACCACCGTATCTGCGTATGCCTCTGCGGCGCGGCGGGCACGCTCATCCTCGGTCTGACCGCAACCGGTCAGCAGCCCGATTGCGACCGCGGCGGCGGCGAGAGCGGTCGCGACTGTGTAGCGGTTTTCCATCGCCTCGGAGTCTGCCGGTCGCGCAGGCTGAATGCCGTCAGCCACCGGCCAACCGGGGCGAAGTTCGGTCCCCGGTGCCCGCGCGAGGCCGGGTGACTGCTTTAACTTCACGCCATGGCCGAAGAGGAGTGGCTACGGATTGGGCACAAGGGTGCCGATGCGATCGAGCCTGGCAACACGCTCGAGAGCTTCGACGCCGCCGTTGAACTCGGGGTCGACATGATCGAGTTGGACGTCTTGCGCTTGAAGGAGGGCAAGCTGGTGGTCGCCCACGACGCGGACGACGCGATGATGCGCCGACCCCTCGGCCTGCTCGACGCCCTCGACGCCTTTCTCGAACCTCCGCTCGATCAAGTCGCGATCAACTTCGATCTCAAGAAAGCCGGCAGAGAAGCTGAGTTCGCAGGTGCGATCGCCGGACACGGTCTGATCGATCGCTGTTCGGTCTCGAGCATGGAGATGGAGAGCCTGATCAAGCTGCGGTCGCTCGAGCCTGATCTGCGGCTTGGCTGGACCTACCCGAAGTCGACCAAGGACTGGACCTCACTGCCGTGGGCAGGCGCTGCGGTCTCGGCGGGGCTTGCAGCTCTGCGTCGGGGCTCTCATCGGATCGTGCCCGACCGCGCGGTCGAGATGGATGTCGACTCGGTCTGGGTCTATGACCCGGTGATAACGCCCCGGTTGATCGAGTCGCTGGCCGAGTTCGGCATCGAGGTGATCGCCTGGACGGTCGATGACCGCGAGCGCATGGAGGAGTTGATCGCGATGGGCGTTGGAGGTATCTGCAGCAACGATCCGCGTCTCTTTCCACCGCGAAAGGGCGAGAGCGCGGAAGCCAAACAGAAGTCCAAGCAACAGAAGTCTTCTGCCAAGAAGCCCGACAAGGGCAGTTCAGGCAAAGCCGGCTCCGCCAAGAAGAGCTGACTCAGTCTCCGGGTGAGGCAATGCCCGGAACTCGCTCCACACCCTTCTCCTCGAAGTAATCCCACTCGGCGCGGCCAAGAACCGTTGTCGGTTCGTCTCCGTAGATCCACTCGCGTGAGATCCGGTGCCAGTTGGCTTTTGCTCCCAGCTGAGCGAGCACAGCCATCAGTCCGCTCTCCATCCGCCTTCCGAGCAACTCATCGGCCGGGAGTGTCTCCTTGCGAAGCATTCCGAAGTACTCGTTTCGCGGGTCGGAGGTGACCTCGATCATCTTCATCACCCGCTCTGGGGAGATCTCGATCTCGGCGTCTTCCATGTACCAGCCACCAACGTGCCTGGCGTGTTCGAGCAGGCGCCCGGCATCGATGTCTCCGGGGTTCTTGATGAAGCCGAGTTCGGTGAGCGCCCGGAGCAGTCCGTCAGGGTCGTCCCGGAAGGCCGCATCCACCACCGCCTGTTCCATCTGGATCTGACCAGGGGTCACCTTCTTCGTCATTCCGAAGTCGAGGAAGGCGACCTTGCCGTCGGGCATCAGCAGGTAGTTGCCTGGGTGCGTATCGGCGTTGAAGTGCTGCAGGTGGTAGATCGAGCCGAACGAGAACCGGAAGATGATCTCCCCGAAGATGTTCCGCTCTTCTTGCGGCAGCTCCTTGATCGTGTCGAATCCGTGCCCTTCGACGAAGTCGGTGACCAGCACCCTGCGCCGTGATAGCGAGGTGTGAACCTTCGGCACGAAGATGAAGGGGTGACCTTCGTAGGCCCGGGCAAACGCCCTCTGGTTCTGCGCCTCGAATTCGTAGTCGAGCTCCTCCAGGGTGCGCTCCTTGAGCTCTTCGGCGATCTCTTTGGCGTCGAGCCCCGGCGCGATCGCCTTGGCCATCCGCACCAGCATCCCGGCGTTTGCCATGTCTGATTCCAGTGCGTCGGCAACGCCCGGATACTGGATCTTCACTGCCACCTCGGTGCCGTCGTGCAGGCGGGCACGGTGGACCTGTCCGATCGAAGCAGCAGCGAACGCTTCGTGTTCGATCTCGTCGAAGACCTTTTCGGGGTCGCGATCGTCGTACTCCTCCTCGAGCACCACCTTGACCTTCTCCCATGGCATCGCCGGCGCCTTGGAGCGAAGCTTCGCCAGCTGCTCCTGGTAGGTCTCGCGGAACTCCGGCGGGAGGAAGTCGGCATCTATGAACGAGGCGAGCTGGCCCATCTTCATCGCTGCGCCCTTCATCTCACCCAGAACCGAAACCATCTTCATCGCGGCCTCGAGATGTCTCGTCTCCAACTTCTCTTGAGCCTTCTCGGATGACCGTGTCAGATTGGCTGCCTTGGTGCCCGCATAGCGAGCGCCCTGGGCGCCGACCGTTGCGCTCACCTTGGCGGTACGTCCGATCCGACCGCTCGGGATCTCCCCGGCTTGATCGGGGCTAAGATCAGATTCGAGCGGTGCGTCGCCCTCGGGTGGGGCAACGCCCGAAGCGGTCTCCTCGTCGGAGTGATCGCTTGGTCGATTTCCTGTTTTATCTTCGCCTCGGCTCATTTAAGGTCTGCATCTCCTATTCTGCCGATCCGAGGCATTCGGCCGCGCTTCACCCGCCTCAGATAACAACTTATGGCTCAAACGAGAACCACACTCAAAGCAAATCCACGCACCCGCCAAGGATCGCGTGGCACCCGCCGCCTGCGCAAAGAGGGAATGGTCCCCGGGGTCGTTTACGGCCACGGTGGAGAGGCAAAGCTCTTCTCGGTGGTCGATCGTGAACTGCGCGTCGTCTTGAGCGAGGGACACGCACTCTTCGATCTCGAGATCGAAGGTCAGGAGGCCGTGCCCGTCGTGGTCAAAGAGCAGCAGTATCACCCCGTCAAGGGCGATGTGATCCACATGGACTTTCTCGAGGTGAATTTGAACGAGAAGATCGAGGCCGAGGTCTCTATCGAGCTCGAAGGTACAGAGCAGGCCCCTGGCGTTCGCGAGGGCGGCGTGCTCGAACATGTTTTGCGCGAGGTCACGGTGGAGGCATTGCCTACCGAGATTCCCGAGCTGCTCGTGGTCGATGTATCGGCGATGGAGATCAACGACAACGTGACCTTGGAGGCAGTCGTTGCCCCCGAGGGCGTGACGATCGTCGCCGACGATCCGGGCGAGGTCACAGTTGCGACGCTCAGTCCTCCTCGAGTCGAGGAAGAGCCCGAGCCTTCCGCCGAGGAAGAGACCGCACTCGTCGGCGAAGATGGCGAGCCCATCGAAGGCGAGGAAGCTGCCGAGGGCGAGGGCGGCGAGGAATCCGGAGGCGAGGAATCTGGGGATTCCGACTCCGGCGAGCAGGAGGGTTAGGACCTGTCTCTTTTCGGCCGGTCTCGCCGCGGCTCGAAGTCCGGCGGAGGTCGAGTCGACTGTCTGGTCGTGGGTCTCGGTAATCCGGGGTCCAAGTACGCCGCGACCCGACACAACATCGGTTTCGATGTCATGGCCGAGCTTGCCAGTCGATGGGAGATGCCAAAGCCGAAGCAGCGGTTTTCGGGCTCGATCACAGAGGGAGCAGTCCTCCCCGGTGGTCCGCGTGTCGCATTGCTCTGCCCGGAGACCTTCATGAACCGGGCTGGCGAGAGCGTCGGGCCGGCCAGGGGGTCGCTCAAAGTCCCCCTCGACCGCGTGATCGTCTGTCACGACGAGATAGATCTTCCGTTTGGCGAGGTACGCACCCGGATGGGCGGTGGCCTCGCTGGGCATAACGGCCTCAAGAGCCTCTCGGAAGGTTTGGGCTCGCCGGACTTCTGGCGCGTCAGGGTCGGAGTCGGCAGGCCCGAGAGCAGCGATCCTGAAATCGTCTCCGCCTATGTACTCGGCAAGTTCCAGGAACCCCCAGAACGGGTCCGTGGGTTGGTCGAGAGTGCAGCAGGCGCGACGGAGACTCTCGTGGGTGAATTGACTGAGGAAAGGAACAGCGATGTCAGCTAACAGCGATCTGGTCAGCCTCTCGGCTCTGGAGGGCGGTGTAAGAGTGATCCGCTTCGAGCGAGAGAAGGCCCGTAACGCCTTGAACAGCGAGATGCTGCTGGCGATGCTCGAGCACCTCGATACGGTGGCCGCCGATCCAGAGGCAAGAGCGCTGGTCATCTCTTCGAACGATCACCTCGGCCTCTCTGCCGGAGCCGATGTCAAAGAAGAGTTGGACGAGGCGGGCAGTGTGAAGCGGATGGAACTGTTCGCCGACCTCTACGACACGGTCGTGGCCTTTCCGAAGCCAACTCTGGCTGCCTGTCATGGATCGGTGGTCGGAGGCGGCGCCGAGATCGCGATCGCATGCGACCTCAGGGTGGCTGGCGGGAACTTGCGGATGAAGTTCCCTGGCGCCGAGCTCGGAGTGCCGGTTGGGCCGGCGAGGTTGGTAACGCTGTGCGGCCTTTCTACCGCGAAGTACCTGCTTCTCACTTCCCGGAACGTCGGAGCCGAGGAGGCGCTGAGGATCGGGCTGGTGCACAGGGTTGCGCCTGCGGCGCGCACCGAAGAGGCAACGGTCGAGTTGGCTACCGAGGTTGCCTCGCACCCACCCGAGGCGGTCGCGCGCCTGAAGCGAATGCTTCACGAGTGGGACGGAGTAGAGCAGCGCTCCGCCGCTGAGGGCATCGGGCAGGTCGAGTGGCAGCGCAACGGCCCGGGGCTCCCCAACAGCTCGAAGCCGTCCGACTAGCCTGATGGGGGTGAGCGAGTCCCCGAGTCATACTCCCGATGCCCTCGAAGCCGAGAGCGTCAGTGGATCTTTGCGTCCGCTGCTCGAGGTTGCCTTTGACGAGGGCAGGATCTCGGCAATCGCGCGAGAACTCCGCGAGGCCGGAGCAGATGGCGAATCGGTCGAGGTGGCGGTCTCCTCTCCGGCTCGCCCGTTCCTGATCGCTGCTCTTTCCGAGGCCGCGAGCGCAGTCGACCCGACGCTGGTGGTTACCGCAGATGACCGCTCGGCACGCCACACCGCTGAGTCCCTTGCAACATTTCTCGATGCTTCGAGAATCCACCTTTACCCGTCGCGTGGAGTCGGTTTCAGGTCTCACCTCTCGCCACCGCCTCACCTTGCGGGCCTTCGGGTCTCTGCGCTGGCCTCTCTGATCGACGAGACAGGGTGGGAGCCGGGTATGGCTCCGATCGTGGTTGCCAGCGCAGTAGCGCTCGCCGAATCAGTACCCGAGGCCGATCTGCGACCCAGTTCGGTCAGGGTCGACAAGGGGTCAGATGCGGACCTCGATTTGCTTGCAATCGAGTTGGCAGACGCTGGCTACAAGCGGGTCGATCAGGTATCAGAGCGTGGCGAGTTCGCAATCCGCGGTGGCATCTGCGATGTCTTCGGGGCAACCGATTCCCGTGCGGCGCGGATCGAGCTGTTCGGCGACGAGGTC
>JBEIRY010000036.1:0-16696 GCA_040375675.1 Thermoleophilales bacterium
CGCGGATCGCCTCGCGCTCGGCGTGCAGGCCTCCGTAGCTCGAGTGGAAGCCCTCGCCTATTACCCGGCCGTCGGGTGCGCAGAGAACTGCGCCAACCAACGGATTGGGACTGGTCGCACCTCTTCCCTGCTCTGCAAGCTCGATCGCGCGACGCATATGCATGCGTTCGGTTTCTGTGTTCGGCATCGTCGCCACTGGTGTCTCGTTCAGATCCATTGCTCAGTCTTGGCCTGCGAGCCGAGTGCTCGCGGTTAACTCGATGATACGGCCGCAGGGCGTGCCGGAATGCAGGCTTTTCCAGCCTGCACGAGCCCTCCCCGGTCGCCTACGCTTTCGGCTGATCGTTATGGGCACGGAGATGGGAGAAAACCCCCGGCGACGCGGATCTGGCGGGGCAGACAAGAAGGGGCGAACGCTGCGTGCGGCTGTAATCGCAGGGCTCTCGGTTGCAGCGCTCGCGGCCGGTGGCTCCTATGCAGCCTGGGTGCCCAGAAACAGCATCGGCAGCAAGCAAATCAAGAAGGGTGCGGTCATCTCCCCGAAAATCCGAACGGGAGCGGTCCGCCGCAGTGAGATCGCAACCGGGGCAGTAGCCGCCCCGGAGATCGCAGCCGGCGCCCTCCCGCGAGCCTATGCCCTGATAGAGGGATGGCCGAACGTAGGGATCGCAGAAGACTCGAGCCAGCGCATGGCAGGCGCCACGGCGACGCTTGGAGACGAGGGCTACGTCTGCCTCGACGACCTCGACTTCAAGCCGCTCAATGTCCAGACGACTCTGCTTGGAACCGGACAGAACGCAGTGAATTCGATCCTGAACACCACGATCGCGGCCACCACCGATGTCTCTCAGTGCCCAGGGGGCGAGGATGCTTCCTTCGTGGCAATAGATGCCTCCAGCGGAGTGATCGATCCAACCCCGCCCGGGTTCTTCGTCACGCTGTACGACTGAAGGCAGCGACCCGCATAGGGTCGCCTGCCGCCCGTAGGCTCTCTTGCCAATGCTGAATCAACTCAAGCAGCGGCTCGGGGGCGACTCGGGCAGCGAGGCCGCCGGCTACGGCAAGCGCGCAGGTCTGCTCTCGATCGGCGTCGGGCTCGCGGGCCTCGTTACCTACCTCTTCTTTGCCATCTCCTCCCACGTACTGAGCACCACTCAGTACGGCGAGCTGGTGATCTGCTGGTCTGCGGTCTTCATAACCGTCTCGATCCTCCAGCGGCCGGTCGAACAACTCCTTTCCCGCACCATCTCGGAGCACATTGCACACGGCGAGGCCTACTCCCGGCCGATCGCGATTGCAGCGGGGATACAGATCCTCGTATCTGCAGCGTTTCTGGGCATCGCCCTCCTGCTACGCGGACCCATCCAGGACGGCCTGCTGCACGGAAACTCCACCCTGTACTGGATCGGCATCGCAGCGATCGCGGCCTATGGGGCCAGCTACTTCGCGCGTGGCTTTCTCGCCGGCAGCCATCGTTTGACCCTCTACGCATCTCTGATCATCAGCGAGTCGATGATTCGGACGTTGTTTCCCGTGCTGGTCGCCGTAGGAGTAGCCAGTGGCCAGACCGCGGTAGCGCTCGGAATCGTTGCGGCACCCGCCCTATCGCTGATCTGTGTTCCGCTCGCGTTCATCAGTCGAGGTGATCGCGGCGGTCCTGAGCAGGCAAGTCAAACCAAGAAGCCTGCCGGCGAGAAGGGCCTCTC
The DNA here is from genome assembly GCA_040375675.1 of Thermoleophilales bacterium. GTDB lineage: Bacteria > Actinomycetota > Thermoleophilia > Solirubrobacterales > 70-9 > CAIUSP01. The sequence continues at coordinate 1,707 of JBEIRY010000036.1, forward strand.
CTTCAGCGCAGCAAAGGGAGGTTGGTTTGCAGCCGCAGTGCTGGTGATCATGCTGAGCGAACAGACCTTCCTGAACGCAGGACCGCTGCTGGTATCCGGAACAGCTGGTGCTGCTGCAGCTGGATACATCTTCAACATCTTGATGATCGCAAGAGCACCTTTGCTGCTCTTCCAGGCTGTCACCACGAGCCTCCTGCCCCACCTGACGAGACTGCGAGCCGAGCGCAAGGAGAAGGACTTCCACTCATCGGTCAGGGGAACGGTGCTCGCCGTGCTGGCATTTGGCCTGGTGGTCGCCGGCGTGATGGCCCTGATCGGCCCGTTCCTGATGCAGCTCGCCTTCAGCGACAAGTTCACCTACGAGCGGGTGGGGCTGGTTCTCGTCAGCCTCGGCATGGGTCTCTACCTCTGCGCAGCAACGCTCAATCAAGGAGCGCTGGCCCAGGGTCAGGTAAGGCGTGCGGCCACGCGGTGGATCGTGTGTGCGGTGATCTTCGTCGCCTGGACGCTCAGCCCGCTTGTCGGAGCGGTCGACCTCAGGGTCGAGATCGGGTTCATGGGCTCGGCTGCACTGCTCTGCGGCCTGCTGTACCTGATCTACCGCGATCCGAAGCCCGAGGCCGGACACGAGATAACGCCGGACTCACCGGAAGAGGTAGAAGTCCAGCTTGCCGCAGCCGACGAAGGTTCCTAGACCCTCAACGGCGACTACTCTGCGCCAGCAGCCTCGGCGATGCTGCGGTAGGCAGCAGCTGGATCCTCGCTACCGAAGATCGCCGAGCCGGCAACGAAGAGACCTGCCCCGGCCGAGGAGATCTCTCCGGCGGTCTCCGGGGCAATACCTCCGTCGACCTCGATTACCGCATCCCCCAGAAGCGAGCGCAACCTCTCGACCTTGCCCGGCGAGGAGGCGATGAAAGGCTGACCGCCCCACCCCGGGTTGACCGTCATGCAGAGAACCAGATCCACTGCATCGCCCAACTCCTCGAGCGCCTCGACCTGAGTACCAGGGTTGAGCGCAAGACCGGCCAGGCAGCCGAGCTCACGGATGGCGGAGAGGGTGCGGTTGGCATGAGGTGTCGCCTCGGAATGGATGGTTATGCAGTCGGCGCCAGCCTCGGCAAAGGCTTCTATCTGCTCCTCGGGGCGCTCGATCATCAGATGCACGTCCATCGCTCCGCCAGCTTCGTGGACCTGCTCGGAGATGGCGCCACAGACCAGAGGGCCGACCGTGATCGGAGGCACGAAGTGACCGTCCATCACATCGAAATGGATAACGCGCGCGCCGGCTTCCATCACCATCTCGACCTGCTCCCCCAGTCGCGAAAAATCGGCCGAGAGGATCGAGGGTGCGACACGCTTTGAACGAAACAGCTGGTGGCGAAGCTCCTGCGTCGCCTCGGATGAGGAAGCGTTCATGAGGCGAACCTTACGGGAGCCAGCAGCCGAAGTCGGGACTCAGCGACCGCCAGAGAGGGAAATCAGATTGGTCTCAGCATCTGGCCGCCGCAGTTGCGGCAGACCGTGTCCTCGGTCCTGCTCATACGGGCGATCGTCTGGTGCTCACCGCAGTCCGGACACTGCGAGACGAGTTCGTAGCGCGAGAGGCAATTGACGCAGACGAACCGGCCAGGAAGCTGAGCTGGGCGCAGCCATGGCTCCCGGCAACTGGGGCACTTCGGTCTGTCGAGGACTTCTTCTTCGGCCATCTAAAGCGATGGTAGTCCGGTCAAAGCGCCTTGGCTGGCGGGTCGTATCCGCGCAGATAATCCGAGCCAGACATCGGTTTACCACCGGGTGGCTTGACCTGGTCGAGCGCGAGCAGCCCCTCGCCGCAGAAGAGGAATAGTTGCCCGTCGTCGCTGACTACTTCGCCCGGCCGACCAGCAGTAACCCCTTCTGGAGCGATCGCGAGCGGCGTGCAGGCGACTACTCCAAGCCGCTGATCTGGGCTCTGGCCAAGCGCGAGGTAGGTCCCGAGGCGACCCCCGAGTGCGCGGACCCTTCGGTCGAGATCTACCGCGCTGAGGTCGGGTGACAGGTGCCTCTCGGCAGGATCGACCTTTTCGGCATAGGTTGCGAGAGAGTCATCTTGCGCCTCTGACTGAGATTCACCTGCTGCAATCTGCGCCAGAACCAACGGCACTACCGAGCAAGCGGCGCTCGCAAGACGCTCGGCAAGAGACTCGTAGGTGTCGCGTGGCATGATTTCCAGCCGCTCCAGGCCCAACACCGGCCCGTCATCCAGCCCCTCGGTCAGATCCATCACCGAAACACCGGTCTCGGAGTCACCGGCGAGCAAGGCGCGCTCGATCGGGGCCGCGCCGCGCCAACGAGGAACGAGCGAGGGGTGCACATTGAGAAATCGATACGAGGAAACCAGCGCGGGTCCGATCAGCTGGCCGAAAGCACATACGACCACTGCCTCCGGAGCGAAATCGTCGAGAGCGGAGGAAACCGTGCCGTCATTGACATCGTCCGTCTCGATCACGGAAAGGCCCGCGTCGCTGGCGAATGCCGCCACCGGAGAAGGTGTGAGTGACCTACCTCTGCCCGCTCTGCTGGGCGGGGGTGCGATGACCAGGGAGGGAGCGTGGTCGCCTTCGAGCAGACTCGCGAGCACTGTTGCGGCAAACCCGGTGGTGCCGCAGAAAGCGGTTTTCAAACCTCCGGTGCCTCATGGTCGGCGTGTTCTTCGTCTTCGAGGTTGGGCGGCCAGTATGACTCGCCCTGCCGCAGCGCACGGAGTGCGCCCTTGCGCTGTTCCGGATTGGTCCGGTCGATCGTGAGAACACCATCGAGGTGATCAGCCTCGTGCTGCAGAACCCGGGCGGTCCACCCTGTCTCTTCGATCAGGATCTCTTCGCCGCTCTCGTCCTGGGCCCTCATACGAATGGAAATAGGCCTCTCTATCTCCAGCGCCACCTCGGGGATGCTCAAGCAACCTTCGAGTCCGATCTCGGTCTCTTCAGACGACCATTCGATCTCCGGGTTGACCACGACCCGTACCTCGTCGCCCTGATCAGGTCTGTACACGAACAGGCGTCTCAGGATCCCGAGCTGAGTTGCGGCCAAACCGCTTCCCGGTGCGTCCATGACTATGCGCTTCATCCGCTCTATCTCGGCCGCAAGCCCGGCCCCGAAGTCATCGACCCTGGAAGCCGTCGACCGCAGAACGGGATCTCCAAATCTGATCACCTCGGCCAGCGCCGCCTGACTCCTGGCTACCTGCTCAGGGTCGGGCGCAGACGTCTCTTCGTGGCGCTGGGATTCGACTATGTCTGAATCTGTCTCGGTCACTGTCGGGCAGTCTAGACCCACGCCTGAGCGGTCCCAGGCAGAAGCAGGCCCGCTACTGGGGATCCACGTCTACGGAAATCGAGACGCCTCTAGACGACGCGGCCTTGGCTGTTCGATCGACTGCGTCCCTGACCACTGCGACCGCCAGGGGGCGATCGGTCGTCTTGATCATCAGCCGCCTTCGATGTCGATCCCTGACCCGGAACAGTGGTGCTGGCCCAAGCATCTCGGCACCGGCCGGAAGCGATCCTGAAACCGCAGAGGCGAGCACGCCGGCTATCTCTCCTACTGCTGCCTCGTCTGGAGCAGCGCAGACGAGATCGATCAGATGCGAGAACGGCGGATAGTCCAGCGCTCTCCTTCGCTCCAACTCTCCCGCCAAAAAACCTGGCGAATCATGCGAAGCCGCATGAACGATGCTCGGCGAGTTGACCGAAAGCGCCTGAACCAGTACCCGCCCCCCCGCATCACCGCGACCGCAACGACCAGCCAACTGGGTGATCAGCGAGAAGGTTCGCTCTTCGGACCGGAAGTCAGGAATTCTGAGTGCACCGTCGGCATCCAGCACCACCGCAAGCGTGACATCCGGAAAGTCATGGCCCTTGGCAACCATCTGAGTGCCTACGAGCACGCCGGATTCAGCGGCCTGGAATCGACTCAATACCTCGGCGTGTGAAGACCCGGCACCGACCGTGTCAGAGTCCAGTCGGAATACCGGAAGCGGCTCGAGGAGCCGCTCCAGCTCATCGGCAACGCGCTGGGTTCCAGCGCCCACCTGCGCGATCGTGGTCGACGAACACTCCGGGCACTCTGTCGGAGTCGGCTCGGAGTGGCCGCAGTGGTGGCATCTCACCGTCCCCTGGTCTCTGTGCATGACCAGCGAGACATCACAGGCGGGACAGGTCCATGGGTGGCCGCAAGAGCGACAGACCAGATAACCGGCCCAGCCCCTGCGATTGAGCAAAAGGATGGCCTTGCCTCCCTCGTCGGCAAGATCTCCGAAGGCCTCGAGCGTCTTCGGGTGCAGGGGGCCCGCCCCGGCACTGCGCATATCGACCACCTCGACCGGCGGCAGTGGCCGACCATCCACCCTCTCAGGCAGATCGAGGCGCTCGAGCGAGACCCAACTCTCCGGGCGAGGTGTGGCCGTTCCGGCAACCATGACCGCCCCGGCCTCCTCGGCCCGCCGAGCCGCCACCTCGCGAGCATCGTAGCGAGGGTCACTCTCCTGCTTGTAGGAAGGATCGTGCTCTTCGTCGACCACGATCAGACCGAGATCGCTGATCGGCGCAAACACGGCCGACCGCGGGCCGACGCATATCCGGGCGTCGCCCGATGCGAGCCTTCGCCATTCGTCATACCTGGTGCCGGCCGACATCCGAGAGTGGAGAAGTGCGACCCCATCGCCGAACCGATCCCTGAACCGTGACTCGGTCTGTGGCGTGAGAGCGATCTCCGGCACCAGCACGATCGCACCTAGGTCCCTTTCAAGAGCAGCCTGAACGGCCGCCATGTAGACCTCCGTCTTGCCGGATCCGGTAACTCCGTGGATCAGAAAGGAGCCGCTTCGTTGCTCGATCGCGTCGATGATCCGGTCTGCCGTTGCTCCCTGCGCAGCGCTGAGTTTGACCTCGACAGACGGTGCGCCGATCCTTCTCGTCTGCGGCCTGCGCATTCGCTCGACCTCGGTACTGGAAAGCAGGCCTCGCTCCTCGAGCTTTCTTATGCCGCCGCGGTCGGCCCCAGCCTCGGTGGAGAGCTCTCGTGCGGTTCTCTCTCCCCCGGCCACCGCTCGCAAGATGGCCTTCTGACGCGAGCCGAGACGCTCGGCTCCATCGAGCGCGGCGCGGCCAGCTGGGGTTATCTCTACTACGAGGTCTGTCTGGGCACTTGGCTTGCGGATGGTCTTGCCACCACCAACACCAGGGGGCAATGTGAGACCAAGTCCACGCGAGGGCGTCGAGCAGTATTCCTCGCCGAGCCAGAGTCCCACCTCGACCAGATCCTCGGGTACTGCAACCTCCAGTGACTCGATCGGTTCGACCAGCTTTTCCTCTGGGACATCGCTGCTGTCAGCGAGGCCGACGACTACCCCGAGGACCCGCTGCCGGCCAAAGGGCACCACCAAGAGAGATCCCACCTTGGTATCGGGCATCGACTCGGGCAGGCGATAGTCGAATGGACCGCGCACGGCGCGGGCTGTCAGAAGCGGCTCGATCCTCGCGATGGACTTCACGGGGCGAGGCTACGCAGGTGTACGGACAGCGGAGAGTCAGTCAGTCGCTGGCGGTACCCGCCGAAGCGCGTGCCTTGAGGGCATCGGCACGGTCGGTCCGCTCCCAGGTGAAGTCTGCCTCCTCGCGACCGAAGTGTCCGTAAGCAGCGGTCGGCGAGTAGATGGGACGGTGAAGGTCGAGGCTCTTTCGGAACGCGAGGGGACGCAGATCGAACTCGTCGCTTATCAGGGCCTCTATTGCAGAGTCCGAGATCCGACCGGTGCCGAAGGTCTCGACCGAAAGAGAAACAGGGTGGGCCATTCCGATTGCATAGGCCACCTGAACCTCACAACGCGCGGCCAGTCCGGCAGCAACCACGTTCTTGGCTACGTGGCGTGCGGCATAGGCGGCTGAGCGATCGACTTTGGATGGATCCTTGCCCGAGAAGGCTCCGCCTCCGTGGCGGGCTGCGCCCCCATAGGTATCCACGATTATCTTGCGCCCGGTAAGGCCAGCATCTCCTTTTGGGCCTCCGGTCACGAATCGGCCGGTCGGGTTGACGATCAGGATTTCTTCGAGGGATCCATCCTCCCAGAGATTCGAATACTCGCCTTCGATCACCTCGCGTACCACGGCATCGATCAGATCTGACTTGATCTGATCTGTCTCGACGCCTTCGGCGTGCTGGGTCGAGATCAAGAGCTTCTCGACCGCAACCGGAGCATCATCGGCGTAGCGGATCGTGACCTGCGTCTTGCCGTCGGGTCCGAGGTAGTCGAGTGTCCCGTCCTTGCGCACCGTCGTCAACCGCTCGGCAAGGCGATGCGCAATCTGGATCGGCATCGGCATCAGAGTCTGGGTCTCATCGGTTGCGTAGCCGAACATCATTCCCTGGTCGCCAGCGCCCTCGAGATCGGCCTCGTCGGTTGCTCCCGACTTGGCCTCGTCGCTCTTGTCCACGCCCTGGGCGATGTCCGCAGACTGCTGGTCGATCGAGACCTGCACCTCGTATTCGCCAGAGGTGAATCCGAGATCTTCGGGCGAGTAACCGATCCGCTCGACCGTCTCGGAGACGATCGCGGGGATGTCCGGAGAAGCGTCGGCGCTGATCTCACCTGCGACGACCAGCAGCCCGGTATTAGCCAGCGCCTCACAGGCGACCCTGCCGTTTGGATCCTCTCTCAGAACGGCGTCCAGAACGGCGTCAGAGATCTGGTCGCAGACCTTGTCTGGATGACCTTCAGTCACCGACTCGGAGGTAAACAGGTGCTCGTTTTCGTTCAAAGGAGTACTCATCGGAGGTCGAGCACGATCCTCGAGTTCAGACGAGTGGGTTCCCCGTCGACCGAAACGCCGAGTGAGTCGATATTCGAAATGTCGTCACTTAGGGCTGCGTACAAAGGGTCCTCCGCCAAGCCGGCGAGCTCCGCAAGACGCGTGAGCTCCTGTAGATCAAGGAAGAGTAGCGCCGAGGGCGACTTGGAGAGTCTCGAAACGGCACCTCGCCAAGCGGGGGTCGAGCTGAGACTTCCCTGACCCTCGATGATCCGGAGCACTCCTGCGCGAGTACTCGAGAGGATCAGGTGTCCGTTGTCGATCGCGTAGGAGATCCCCAGTCTGCTCGGTCCCTGCAGCGAATAGACGTCGGTTCCACTCTGAGTGGTCTTTTCGAACCTCGCCACCCCACCTTTCTCACCGGCGAGTGTCTTGGCCAAGGGTTGCTGCAGCTCCGCAAGCGCCTTGTTGGCGCGCTGTTCATCCACCTGATCGACCACGAGTATTGCCTCCGGAGGACCTTCGGTCGGCTCGAGAATTAGTGCGGCTTGACCGTGCAGAGCCGGCAGAAGTTCCGAGAGCGGGCTCGGCCCCGCCTCTTGCTCGAGGTTCCCGCTCAGGCTCCGGAAGCTGGCTGCAAGTTCTCCGCCCAGTGCGGTCGCGATGGCGCTACTCAAGGTTGGGCCGACCTCGCCAACCCCGAAGTAGGCAAGGGAGTCGGCTGGAGCCAAGGCAGCAAGCTCAGGCGAAAAGCCGGGGACGCTCGTGATCGAGTTCGGATTCGTCTTCAAGCGCTCATACGAGAGATCGCTGGCGATGTTGATTACGACATCGCCCTCCTGGGCGGAGAGGGCGATCGCAAACCCTTCGGTTGCCTCGTAGTCGACGAAGGCACCGAGCTGGCTGAGGCTCCCCCCGTCCGCTCCAAACAGAGTCTTCGCGCCCAACCGAGAAACGTAGATATCGGCAAATCGCTGCTCGGGGAGGTCGCTTCGTGGGACAACCTCTGCCGACAACCGGTCCTGCTGGCCTGCGGCCACACCGACCGACGCACTGACAGCCGATCGCGCCCCGAATACCTCGAAGTCGCCCACGCGGGCAAGAGCGAGACCTTTCCGATACTCGGCGAGTTCGGTCCCGTCGACTTCGAGCCGCTCGACAGGAGGGCCGCCGGAAACGGTCTCGAGAAGGTCTGCTGCCTGTGCCCCCGACACAGCTGAAGATCCTCGAGAGGAGACTCCGGCGATGAAGAGAGCTTCGGAACCGGCGCCAGCCGCGCTCGGCAGAGATGCGATTGCAACCTCGCGTTCCGCCCAGGGCAATACATCGCGGCCCAACTGGATGCCGGTACCTGAGTCCTCTGCCAGGCCGCTGAGTACAGCCTCTGAAACAGCCGAGAAGTCCGGGATGCGACGCCCGATCTCGCTCGAGCCCTTCAACTGATCGCTGCCGGGGTCTCTGACGAGATGTGCGTAGAGCAGAGCATCTGCCGGCACCAGATCTATTGCCTCATCCGGCGGGGGGCACTGTTTGGCGGGGCTTATCGAGCATGGGACCAGCGGAAGCGGGACCAGAAGAACCAAAGCGACAAGAGCACAGACAAGGACAGCCACGCCAAGACCGATCCGCTCACGAGCCCCAAGTCGATCGAGTGGCGAGACTTTGGCCTTCTTGCGGCCGGCCTTCGCCTTCTGTGCCCTCGCCCCACTCTTGGTCTTTGCCGGTGGCTTGGCTTTCGAGCTCGGGCTCCGCTTTGACTTCGTCGACTTTGGCTTGCCGGGAGAAACGGCAGCGGAGACGACCTTGGACTTCTCACCGAGCCAATAGCCAGCAGCACGTATTCGAGTTGATCCTCTGAACCAGATCTCTTCGAGACGGACTGCGACCGGTCCCTTGCGTGGTCGCTGCCTCGATCGTGACTTCTTCGCGGCCGGGCGCTTCGATGCAGCTGGACGCTTGCGCGGCGGTTTCTTCTTCGGCGCGGCAGGACTCAAGCCTCTGCTCCATCGCGCGCCCCGCGCTTACCTCGCTTGGAACCCTTCCGGGTTCCCGACCTCGGTACATAGTCGATCACCAGAGGTACTCCCTGAAGGTCATATGCGTCTCTCATCTGGTTTTCCAAATAGAAGGCCCAATCGCGATTGATCAGGCTGCGGTCGTTTACTTGGATCGCGATGCGCGGGGGCCGACGGTCGATCTGTGCGGCGTAGAGCAACTTCAAGCGCCTTCCTCGCCTCTCAGGCGGCGGATGCGCGGCAACGGTATCAGCGACGAACCTATTCAGATCAGAGGTTGCGATCCGCTCTCCAGAGCGGTGAGCGAGCTCGATCGCAGCGGCCAGACCCTTTTCTATGCCCCTACCGGTGAGAGCGGAACATGCCCGCACCGGCGGGCGCATCTTCAACTTGCGCTCCGCCTTGACAGTTGCATCCTTGATGTCGGTCCGACTGATGTCCCATTTGTTCATCAAGAGCAAAGTGGCGCAACCGGTCTTCATGGCGAGCTCAGCGACCTTGAGATCCTCGGAGGTGATTCCCTCAGACGCGTCACAAACGACGATTGCGGCGTCGGCCTCCTCGGCCGCGTGCTCGGAGCGAACCTGAGAGTAGTACCCGACATTCTCTGGGATCTTCCCTTTCCGGCGAAGACCTGCGGTGTCGACCAAAACGATCCGTTCATTTGCAAAGTCGAGTTCGGTGTCGATCGGATCTCTGGTTGTTCCTGCCTGCTCAGAGACGATTACGCGATCGGCACCTAGCAATGCATTCACCAGAGACGACTTGCCCACATTCGGCCTGCCGATGACGGCAATCCTGGGCGGGCGCTCGTCATCAGCGGCCTCCGCATCCGAAACCGCGCCCAGATCGCGTAGACGGTCGACAACCAGATCGAGCAGGTCTCCCGTGCCCATTCCGTGCGCAGCCGATACGGCGAGTGGATCACCCAGACCCAGTTGATGTAACTCCGCCAGAAGATGCTCGTCTGTCTGTTTGTCCACCTTGTTGCCGACCAAGAGGACCGGGGTCTCGCTGCCTCGGAGCATTCCGGCCAGTTCACTCTCCCCCGGACCGGCTCCTGCGCGAGCATCTACTACGGCAAGGACGAGGTCGGCCTCGGCGATCGCCTGACGCGCTTGACGCTGCACCTGTGCGGAGATTTCGTCCGAATCGGCGAAATCCATCCCGCCGGTGTCGATCAGGTCGAATTCGAGACCGTTCCAGACACAGGGAAGAGATCTGCGATCTCTGGTTACGCCTGGCTTCGAGTCGGTAACCGCCAATCCACCACCAACCAGGCGATTGACCAGCGTGCTCTTGCCGGCATTTGGAAATCCCACCACCGCAACCTTCGGCTTTCCCTTCAGAGGCTGAGCGCTCACAGCAGACTCCTGTCGCGAGCCATCTCGATTATTCGCTCGACCACCTGATCAGGAGTCAAGCCGGTGGTATCCAACTCGACCGAATCGTCGGCAGCATGCAGTGCGCCGTGATCGCGCTCCCGATCACGGCGATCTCGCTCCGCGATCTCTCGGGCGACGCCCTCGGTCGGCTCGCCGCTCTCGTTCGCTCTGCGACGGGCCCGCTCGGTCTCGTCTGCGGTCAGGAAGATCTTCAGTTCAGCGTCAGGGGCAACGACCGTCCCGATGTCCCGACCCTCCGCCACCCATGTTCCCCTGGAGATGAGCTCGCGCTGCCGAGCGACCATGGCCTCGCGAACCTCCGGATGCACCGAGACCCTCGAGGCAGCTTCAGAGACCTCCGGGGTCCTGATCTTGCCCTCTACATCCCTCCCGTCGAGGGTCGGTGGCGGCCCGGGATCGATCGCCGAAGCAACGGCTATCGCGCCTATCGCGTCAGGGTCGTCCAGATCAGCTCCTGCGACCAACGCAGCAAACGCAACGCATCGGTACATAGCCCCGCTGTCGAGATAAGTTCCGTCTATCGCGGCCGCGACCCCACGGGCCGCTGTTGATTTGCCAGCCCCGGCGGGGCCATCTATCGCGATGAGCATCCACTCAGGGTAGAGCGCGGAGAGGGGTCATCTATGAAGGCTCGCGTTCGTACTCAGCGGGTGATGGCGCGGATGTCCGACTCGAAGGCCGGGTAGCTGATCTCGACTGCCTCGAATCCCTCTACCTCGACGCCTTCGCGTGAGACAAGGCCAGCAACGGCTCCGAGCATCGCCAGGCGGTGATCTCCGCGGGCATCGAGTACTCCTCCGGGAATCCCGCCCGTGCCCACAACCCGAAAGCCATCCGACAGTTCCTCGATATCGGCACCCAGGCCAGCGAGACCAGACACGACCCCTTCGATGCGATCCGATTCCTTGACCCTGAGCTCACCGGCTCCGGTCAGGACAGTCTCGCCATCTGCAAAGCATCCGAGCAGGCCGAGCAGGGGGAGTTCGTCGATCGATCGAGGTATCAGGTCTCCCCCGAACTGCGCTCCGGTCAACTGGCCAGATGCAACCTTGAGATCACCGACCCGCTCACCCGCGCTGACCGACTCGGCGGAGAGATCTACCGAGCTGCCCGCGCCCATCAATTCGACTATGTCGAGGATCCCCGTACGGGTCGGGTTCAACCCGACGCCGGGAAGCAGCAGCTCGCTCCCGGGTAGGAGCAGGGCTAGTGTGATCGCAAAGGCCGCCGAGGAGATGTCGCCGGGGACAGTCAGATCGATTGGCGCGAGACTCTGCGCTGGCGATACCGTCGTAACCAGTCCCTCCCGGGATACCTCGACGCCGCAAGAAGCGAGCATCAACTCCGTGTGATCCCGTGAGAGCGCCGGCTCGGTGACACTCACCGGAGCTGTGGCGCCAAGCCCGGCCAACAGGACGGCACTCTTGACCTGGGCGCTCGCAACGCTCAGATCCACCTCACCACCGTGAAGTTGAGAACCGCGAACGGTCACTGGAGCGTAGGCCCCGTCACGGCAATCGATCTCAGCGCCCAGACTCGTCAAGGGGACCGCGACCCTGTCCATCGGGCGTCCGGCTATCGAGTCATCACCTTCGAGTGTCCACTCGCCGCCATCGGGCTGGCCGGCAAGCAGGCCCATCAAGAGACGAATCAGCGTTCCGGAGTTACCGACATCCACCTGACAAGACTTGGCTCCGCGCAAGCCCACGCCGAGAATCTCGAGATCGAGGACGCCAGCCTCTGACGGGACGCGCGAGACCTCAGCCCCCAGGGACTCGATCGCAGCCAGAGTCGAACGGGTATCGGCGGCATCGAGACACCCCGTGACCGTCGAGCGGCCGTCGGCGAATGCGCTCAGCAAGAGTCCTCTGTGAGAGATCGACTTGTCGGCGGGAGCCCGGAGGCGACCCTGAACAGAGTCGGCCGGATCAAACCTCACCGTGGTCATCGGTTTACCTTGACTGCCTCGTGCCCGAGCTGCGCAACGCAGTCGAGCGCTCGATCGGCATCCTCGTCGCCTGAGACGAACAGCGAGATAGCACCTGAGCTCATATCCGAGACCGGATAAAGAGCCATGTCTTCGATGTTCACTCCAGCCTTGCCGAGCGCCAGAGCGATCTCGGCCATCACACCGGGACTGTTTCGGACCAAGACGCGGACCTCGACCAACGCACCACCGTCGAGATCGCCTTCGAGAAGGCTCCTGCGTTGAACCGCGGCGCGCTCCTGCCACTGCTCCAACGCGTCCCTGTCGCCGCTTCGAATCGCCTCGGCCATCTCTTTCAGTCGATCTGCAGCAGCATCAGCCTCCGCTGCGATCTCCTCGCCATTTCGAAGGTAGATATCCGCCCAGAGAGCGGGGTTCTCCCCGGCGACCCTTGCGGCATCGCGGAAGCTCGGCCCCACCTCGGGCAGTGCCTCGCCCTGGCTCGAGGCCGCAGCGCGGTCCACCAAGACATTCGCGAGCAGATGCGGAAGGTGGCTGACGGTCGCCATCAACCGGTCATGCTCGGCTGGCTCCACCGCCTGCGGCCTGGCACCCATCTCGGAGAGAAACCGCTGAAGACGGTCGTAGATCACCCCTTCGGTTTCACCCTCGGGAGTCAGAAACCAGCGTGCGCCTTGAAAGAGATCCTCGCGCGCACCCTCCACCCCGACGCTCTCTACACCGGCCAACGGATGACCGCCGACGAACCGGCTCTCGGCAGCAAATCTCCCCGCCAAGTGACGTTTGACCGAACCGACATCGGTGATTGCACACCCAGCGCCGGATGCCTCGATCGCGGCAGCAGCCAGATCTTCGAGTGAATCAACCGGACCGGCACAGATCACTATCTCGGCCTCATTACAGGCCTGTTGGATGCTGTCTGCAGGCTCGTCGATCGCGCCGAGCGATTGGGCCCGCTCGAGAGCCGCAGGATCGGAGTCGAACCCGGTCACGCGGGCATCTGCGCGGCTCTTTGCCGCAAGTCCGATCGAGCCACCGATCAGGCCGACTCCTAGAACGCTCACCTTCATGGTCGGACTGTCAGACGCCGACGTGGGTGGGAGTGCTACGGGCCAGATCGGCAGCGGCTCTCAGCCGCTCGGCGTATTCGGCGAACCCGCTCGATGGGAGCTGCTGCGCGGCATCGCATACAGCGGAATCAGGGTCGTTGTGGACCTCGACCAAGACGCCGTCTGCACCGGCTGCAGCCGCGGCGAGAGACATCGGCTCGACCCAGTCACGACGGCCGGCGGCATGGCTCGGATCGATCACGACCGGGAGGTGCGTCTGCTCCTTCAAGGCGGGTATCGCAAGCAGGTCGAGCGTGAACCTGTAGCCGGTCTCGTAGGTCCTGATGCCTCGTTCGCAGAGAATGACGTTCTCATTGCCCTCCTTGAGCACATACTCGGCGGCCATCAGGAGTTCATCGAGCGTCGCGGAGAGACCGCGCTTGATCAGCACCGGGATGTCCGCCTTGCCGACCTCGGAAAGGAGCGTGTAGTTCTGCATATTGCGAGCACCGAGCTGGATCATGTCCGCGACCTCGCAGACGGGCTCGAGATCACGCACATCCATCAACTCGGTGACGATCGGCAGACCGGTCTCGGCCTTTGCCTCTGCGAGAAGTGCCAGACCTTCCTGGCCTAGGCCTTGAAAGCTGTAAGGAGATGTGCGGGGCTTGTAGGCGCCGCCGCGCAAATGGGTGGCCCCACCTTCGGCAACAGCACGGGCAGTCGAGAGCAATTGATCGCGGCTTTCGACCGTGCAGGGTCCGGCGATCAGGCCGAACGCACCAGCCCCTATCGGTACTCCCCCGACTTCTACGGCCGATCGTTCGCCCTTCTTGAATTCGAGCGAGGCAAGCTTGAACGGTTTGAGAATCGGTACGACCTGATCGACGCCCTCCTGGCCCTCGAGACCCAGATCTGCGATGCGGTCCTCCTCGGCGCCTATCGCGCCGATCACCGTCAAAAGCTCGCCCTTGGAGACATGGGCAGAGCAGCCGGCGCCTTCGATGCGCTCGACCACGCTCGCGACCTGTTCCTCGGTCGCCCCTTGTTTCATCACGATCATCATCTTTGGGTCACCGTCTTTTTCGCTTTACGAACAACTGCCCGGCTTGGGCGAGTCGACTGATCGTAGAGGGTAGAAGCCGTGCGCCGTGGGGGTCGCCCTCCAGCGCACGAGCGCGCCCAGACTCAGCCGGCGCCGCCGAGATCAGACCGGAGCTTGCTGGCCTCGCCGCGATAGACAGGGTCTGGGCTGTGGTCCGAGTCCGCGTAGTAGTGGATCAGTACGCGCACCACAGACGACATTGCACCCGGAACGGCAATCTCCCGTGCGCAAAGGAGAGGCACGCGGTCGAGGCCCATCTCACGCGCCGAGACGGCCGGAAACTCAGCGTCGAGGTCATCGGTCGTGGTGAAAATGCAGCTGACCAGTTGTTCCGGTGCCAGCCCGTTACGGGAGATCATCTCCTCCAACAACGACTTCGTTGCAGCACCGATCGAAGCCGCATCGTTTGCTTCGACCGAGGTCGCACCACGAACCGCAAACAGGCGGTCCGATGACTGGCTGGAATTCATGAGTGTTTCTCCATCTCACGGGCATATTCCCAGAGCGCGTCGGTTTCACGGGTCGTGAGCTTGCGGGAATCTCCGATCCGCAGATCACCCAGATCCAGAGGTCCGAAGCGAATCCGTTTGAGCGAGTCGACCTGGTTGTCCACAGCCTCGGCCATGCGCCGCACCTGACGGTTTCTGCCTTCATGAATCGTGATCAGCATCTCGAC
>JBEIRY010000101.1:0-3105 GCA_040375675.1 Thermoleophilales bacterium
GCCCAGCTGCTCAGTGCCAACGGTGCTCTTTCGGGCTCAGCTCAGGTGATCTCCGCAGCGCCCGGCGTCAACTGCTGCTCCAACCCCGACATCGCCTGGGACTCGGCCAAGCAGCAGTTCTTCGTGGCCTGGGGCGATTACGGAAACACCGACGACGACGCGCCTCAGGGGCGCTTCGTCAATCCCTCCACCGGAGCGCCGGTGGGTGCCGCTCCGATCGATCTCGTGACCAACGCCTCCGACTTCGTCTGGGACAACTACCACTCGATACAGATCGCCTACTCGTCAAAGCAGGACGGCTTCGGCGTGATGTTCAGAGGTCTTCTCCAGGCCGGGGGCGATTGGCGTCCCTACTTCCTCCGTTTGAACGCCAATGGTGAGCCGATCGGCACCCCGCAGATGATCTCGAGCGGATCCGATCTGGAGATCACCAACGGCTCGATCACCTACAGCAAGTCCTCCAACCGCTACGCGGTTGCTTGGGCCGACTACTACGAGACCGGCAAACCCGTATTGGTACAGCTATTCAACGCTGCCACCGGCAGCGAGGTAGGTACCCCCGTGGCTCAGCCGCTTCCCGGATCTGCCGTGCATACCGGCGGCCGCATCCAGATCGCGGCCGACGAGTACGGCAGTGGATACGCACTCACCTCTTTCACACTCAACGATGCGATCGAGCGTACTGCCATCTACGCCCTCTGGCTCGACAGCTCTGCCCAGCCGGTAGGCACCCCGGACTGGGTCTCGACTGGTTTGGGTGGCGCTCTGCGCCCGCAAATCGCGTTCGACCGTCACTCCGGCTGCTTCCGCGTAACTTACCCCGCTGCGGATTCGCTCTCTACATCAGATACCAACATCTACTCATCCGAGATCGGGACCAGCGGGCTCGAAGGCTGCTCGTCCCCGCCCCCCTCGGGCAAGAAGAAGCCGGCCCTCAAGAAGTCCGGGAATGCCCGCTCGACCTCGCTCCGGGTCAAGGTCGGCTGCGGTGGCGCTTCGGCCTGCCGGGTCAAGCTCTCGGGCAAGCTGAAGGGCGGCTCGGGCAAGCTGCAGGGCAAGACCGTGAAGGTCAAGGCCGGCAAGAAGAAGACGGTCACCCTCGCCTACACCAGCGCGCTGATCTCTGAGCTATCGGGACGCAGTGGGTCGAAGATCCGGGTCACCGCCAAGCTGGTCGGCGGCAAGTCCCGCACGATCACCGTCGCGGTGCCCGATTCGGTGACCGGCTGATCGGAGTTATTCAGGCAGCCCGGGCCTGATCGGGCCCGGGTGAGGAGTCTGCCCCGCCAGCCGGGGTGGGCTGCTCGACCTTGACCAAGGCCTTGGGCCCGAGCGCGCCCTCCATATGCAGCAGCTCGCGCTTCAGCAACTCGCCGCCGCCGTAGTGGCCGAGCTTTCCGCTGGCGAGGATTACTCGGTGACACGGCACCACCGGTGCCAGCGGGTTTCCGCCGAGCGCCGTACCCGCGGCTCGCTGAGCATTTGGCTTGCCGGCCGCTTCGGCAATCTGTGAGTAAGTGCGGGTCTCGCCGTAGGGGATCTCCGCGCAGGCCTTCAGCACCTCCGCGCCAAAGCCGTTGCCGGCAAGCGCCCAGTCGATTTCCAGGGTGAACTCGGTCAGCTGTTGCTCGAAGTAAGCCTCGAGCTGGCGGATCGGCTCGGCCACCAGCACCGGCTCCTCGCTGGCATCGGCTGCGAGCACTGCGATCTCTTCGAGCGCCACATCCGGCTCCTCCCCGGGCATGGTCACCCGCAGCAAGCCCTTTTCGCTGGCTGCCACGACGAGCGTTCCGTACGGACTCTCGAGCGTGCCCCAAGCGATTGCGCGTTCTCCCATGGGAGAAACCCTTTCACATCTCACGGACCGTAACCTCTCCGGTGATGAACGATCAGACGCCTGAGGAAGAAGCCCTGCATGACCTCGTAGAAGCAGCACTCGCCGAGGACCTGGGCGACGGCGATATCACCGCCGAGGCCACCGTGCCGGAAGCCGCGCGGGCCCACGGCCGCATCGTCCTGAAAGAGCCCGGCTCGATTTACGGATTCGACGCCGCCGAGAAGGCGTTCTTGCAGGCTGGGGCCGAGAGCTTCGAGCGCCTCGCCCCCGAAGGCCCATGGCAGCACGACGCGCCGATGGATGTGGCGCTGGTCGACGGTCCGGCCCGGGCGATCCTCGCCGGCGAGCGCGTGGCTCTCAACCTGCTCTGCCATCTCTCGGGCATCGCCACTTTGACCGCGATCTACATCAAGGCGATCGAGGGCGTAACCGGCCCTAACGGCGAGGTGCCGGGAATACTCGATACCCGAAAGACGACCCCTGGCCTGCGAGCGCTCGAGAAGGCAGCCGTCGCCTCGGCTGGTGGTCGCAACCATCGCATGGGCCTGTACGACGAGGTCCTGATCAAGGAAAACCACGCAGCCATCGCCGGCGGCATCGGCAAGGCGGTCGAGCAGGCGATCGCGGCCCAGCCCGACAAGGCGGTGGAGGTCGAGGTGAGAGATGACGACGAGATCCGCGAGGCGATCGAGGCGGGCGCCAGGCGCCTCTTGCTCGACAACATGGACCCAGAGGCACTCACCGCATCGGTCGCGCTTGCGCGCGAGGTCGCGGGGGAGGAGGGCATCGAGCTCGAGGCCTCTGGCGGGGTAAACCTCGGGACCGTCGCCGCCGTTGCCGCAACAGGAGTGGATGAGATCTCGATCGGCGCCCTGACCCACTCGGCCCCTGCGCTCGACTTGAGCTTATTAGTGGAGATCGTGGAGGCCGAGGCTCCTGAGGAGCCGGATGCCGGTCAGGAATCCCCGGAAGAGTCGGACTCCCCGAGCGAGTAGAATTGGGCAGGTAAAGTCATTCGCAAGTCCCAGAGGCTGCTCCCAGATGATTAGGGAGGAAAAGCCGGGGAAGCGAACATAGGAATCACCGAAAGGAAGTCGGGAGATGCCCGTCGAGAAGCTTCCAACCATCGAACTTCCCATGGCGCCGCCGCTGGGCGAGGACCCTGCCCGCCTTTCAGCTGATGATGAGCGGGCGCTCGATGCCGAGATCCGTGCGCTCGCCGAAGAGAGAAACGCCGTCATTCTCGCCCACAACTACGAGATCCCCGA
>JBEIRY010000096.1:0-3519 GCA_040375675.1 Thermoleophilales bacterium
GAGTACGCACATGACTATCGCTACTTTCCCGAACCCGATCTGGTGCCGATAGTCCCAACCGAAGAGATGCTGAGCGCTGCACGCGATGCTCTTCCTGAACTCCCTGCGGCCAGGCAGGAGCGCTATCTGACCGAGCTCGAGCTGCCTGAAGAGACGGCTGCCGGTCTGGCATTTCAACCTGAGCTCGGGCGGTTTTTCGAAAGTGCACTTGCGGCCGGAACAGCGGCGACTCCGCGGGCGATAGCGAACTGGGTAACGGGTGATCTGGTCGCCGCATTGCGAGAAAGTGATCGTGGAGAGGATCCTTCGGCTTCACAGGCGCCACCGGGGGAGATTGCCGCGCTGGCTGCCATGGTCGAGGCCAAAGAGATTTCGCATTCGGCGGGCAAGCAGATACTCACCAAACTCGTTTCAGAAGGAGGTAGCGCAGCCGGGCTGATGGAGAGCGAGGGGCTTGCCCAGATCTCGGACACTTCCGAGATCGATGCGATGATCGATGCTGCGATCGAGAGCGAATCCGAAGCCGCAGACGAGGTCAGGGCCGGTAACGAGAAGGCGATAGGACGGATCGTCGGTGCAGCGATGAAGGCATCTCAGGGCCGCATCGATGGAGGCCTCGCTCGCGAGAAGATCCTCGAACGCCTCGGTTGAGGCGGCCCTCGATCAGGATCTGATCCGCTCGCCCTTTGGGTCGAGCAGTGGCCCCTTTGCCACCTCACCTGCGATCCACTCACCGAAGATCTCTATCTCGACCGGGGTTCCTGCCTCGGATCTATCCGGCGGCAGGTATGCGTAGGCGATCGACTTTCCTACCGTGTATCCGTAGCCGCCCGTGGTGACGCGGCCGACGATTTCGCCTCCGACGCGAACCGGTTCGTTTCCGAGACACACGGAGCGCGGCTCATCGAGAGTTATGCAGCGGAGCATCTTGCGCGGGCCCTTCTCCGAGGCTTCCGCGAGGGCTTCGTCTCCGATGAAGCCTCCTGGCTTGTCGAGCTTCACACAGAAGCCGAGGCCCGCTTCGTATGGGGTTTCATCCGGGGTGATGTCGGACCCCCAGACGAGGTAGCCCTTTTCCAGACGGAGCGAGTCGATCGCTCTGTATCCACCGGCGACCAATCCGTGATCGGCGCCGGACTCCCAGATCTCGCGCCAGAGTCCTGCGCCGAATTCGGTCGGGCAGTAGATCTCCCAGCCGAGCTCACCTACGTAGGTCACCCGCATCGCTCTGACGGGAACGTTTCCGAGCGTCATCTCCCGGATGCTCATATAGGGAAAATCTTCATTTGACAGCGATGTAGGGGTCAGTGGCTGGAGGATCTCTCGTGCATTCGGCCCCCAGATCCCGAAGCAAGCCCATTTGGAGGTTTCATCGATCACCGTCACCCCGGCAGGCAGATGGCTGGAGATCCAGGCACGATCGTGATTTCCGAATGCCGTGCCGGTGACGATCCAGAACCGATCTTCGGCTAGCCGGGAGACGGTGAAGTCGCACTCGATTCCTCCGCGCGAGTTCAGCATCTGGGTGTAGGTGATACGGCCCACGTCGCCGGCGACCTTGTTGTCGCACAGCGCCTCGACTGCCTCCGCTGCCCCGGGGCCGGAGATCTCCATCTTCGAAAACGAGGTCTCATCGAATATCGCTGCCGTCTCGCGACATGCGAGGTGTTCCGCGCCTATCGCGGGAGACCAGTTCTTGCCGGCCCAACCGCGGGGGCGGAGCGCTTCATCCCCCGCACCTGAGTTCGACTCGTACCAGTTGACCCTCTCCCAACCGGACTTCTCGCCGAATGCGGCGCCGTGTTCGGCGTGCCACGGGGTTGCGGGTGAAGTTCTGAGTGGCCGCCCAGCCAGCTTCTCGTGGTTGGGGTAGCGGATGTCGTAGTAGGTCTCATAGTTCTCGCGGGTGCGCGCATGGGTGTAGGTCGGAGAGCGGTACTGCGGTCCGAAACGCCTGATGTCCATCTCCCAGAGATCCAGTTCGGGCTCGCCTCCGACTATCCATTCGGCCATAACCTTTCCGATTCCGCCCGCGCCGGCGAGTCCATGCGCACAGAATCCGGCGGCAACGAAGTAGCCGCCGAGGTCGGTTTCCCCAAGACAGAATTCGTTGTCGGGGGTAAATGCCTCGGGTCCGTTGATCAACTTGGTGATCTTCACCTCGTCCATCACCGGCACGCGCTTCTTCGAGTTCTCGGTGATCTCTTCGAATCGCTCCCAGTCCTCTTCGAGCAGTCTGCCGTTGAAGTCCGGCGGGATGGCGTCGAAGTTCCCGATCCCGTTAGGCATGAAGGCTGGTTCGCTCTGGCGTTCGTAGCCGCCCATAACCAGTCCGCCACCGTCCTCGCGGAAGTAGATCAACAGGTCCGGGTCGCGCAGGGTGGGGAGGTGCCCACCATCACGCTCGCGAAATGGTTGGGTGACCAGGTACTGGTGGCTCATCGGAATGATTGGCACGCGCACGCCAGCCAGCCGTCCAATCTCCGCAGCGAACATCCCTCCGGCATTGACCACGACCTCACACTCGATCTCACCACGGTCGGTCTGGACGCTCGTCACTCGTCCGTCTTTTTGGCCGAACCCGGTCACCCGCGTGTGGGTGTGGATTTCACAACCGCCGTTGCGCGCGCCATCGGCAAGCGCGTAGGTGAGTTGCGCGGGGTCGAGATAGCCATCGGTCGGGAGCCAGGCACCACCGAGCACGCCGTCTGTGGACATCAGTGGGAAGAGCTCGGCGGCTTCGTCGGCCGAGATCAGATCGAGCGGAAGACCGAAGGTCTTTGCCCAACCCGCCTGGCGCCGAAGCTCCTCCATTCGCTCCTCAGTCGAGGCCAGTCTTATACCTCCGCACTCGACCCACCCGGGGTCGAATTCAGTCTCTGCTGCCAACCGCTTGTACAGCTCGACCGAGTACATCATCATCGTGGTCAGGGTCACCGAACCCCTCAGCTGACCGACGAGCCCGGCCGAGTGGAAGGTCGAGCCCGATGTGAGTTCGTTTCGGTCGAGCACGACCACGTCTTTCCAGCCGAGTTGGGCGAGGTGGTAGGCGATCGATAC
Source organism: Thermoleophilales bacterium (assembly GCA_040375675.1). GTDB lineage: Bacteria > Actinomycetota > Thermoleophilia > Solirubrobacterales > 70-9 > CAIUSP01. The sequence continues at coordinate 3,061 of JBEIRY010000096.1, forward strand.
GCCACCGACGCCACCGCCGACTATTACGCACCTGGCGCGTTTCGGCAGTTCTTTCCTAGGCAACGGAATCGGCCTCCATCGCCGCTATGAAGCCCGGCTCCGTCGAGGTCGCGACGAGACGCTGGAAGTGTTTGGTCGCGTAGCTTGCGAAGTCGAAGTCGAGGTCGGAGAGCGTTCCTTGCAGAACACCCCACATCGCTTCTCTGAAGTCAGACATGACCCTCATCAGATCAAGCGTAGCCCGATTGCTCTCGTTGACCTCGCCAAAGTAGGACTCCAGCAGTAGGTCGCGCTGATCAGCTGACAACTCGGCGTTGATCGCGAAGTTCGCCAGATCGAAGAATCTGTTGCCCATGCCCGCATAGTCCCAATCCAGCAGGTGCATCGTCCCGTCTTCAGAACGAATCAGGTTGGCGGGCAAGAGGTCGTTGTGGGTGAAGACCGGTTCATGCAGTGGGC
>JBEIRY010000005.1:0-41282 GCA_040375675.1 Thermoleophilales bacterium
CGTACCCGTTCTCTCGACCCCGGTCGGCGCTGCTCCGTTTGCCGTCTCCGGAGCAGAGGGTTGTCTGGTGGCGGAATTCGACCTGTCCAGATGGGCCGCGGCCGCACGAGGGGCCCTCGACCGGCCGCCTGGACCGATCGACGCTGCCGATCGCGTCGAACCCTTCAGTGCTCGACACATGGCCGAAAGAGTGTTCGCAGCATGGGAGGGCATGGTCGGCGCCAACCCCGAAGAAGCAGACTCCGGGATGTTGCGTAAAGTGAGCGAGTGATGGAAGGAGCAGGAGGAGTCCCTGGCGCTTCGGGATCTGAGGATCTCGACGCAACTATCGCGGCGCTCGAAGCCGAACTCGAAGCTGAGAGGGAGTCGGCCGAGAAGTCGTTCGCAAGCGTCGAGAAGTCCATTTCCTCTGAAAAGCCGAAGGGCCAGGCCCCACCGCCGGCACCAGCTGCCCCTGAGAAGCCAGCAGCCGAACCCGAGGCTGATCCCTGGGCAGAGCCCTTCGAGACCGAAGAAGCTGCAGAGCCTCCGAGGGAAGATCTCGAAACCACCCCTGCGCCCCTGACCGGCGATCAGGAAGAGAGCCTCGAGCAAGCACGGCGAGAAATCGAAGACGACGCTGAGCGCCGAATCGAGTTCCGAACCGAGGCCGAGGTTGCTTCGGCGCGGCTTGAAATGGAGGAGTTGGTCAGAGAGCAAGCGGCCGCGAACCTCGCCGAGCGAATCGAAGAGATCAAGGCGGCAGCTGAACGCCGTGCCTTCCGGGAAGCTCAGGAAAAGCAGGCTGCGATCGAACAGCGCTTCCGCGCAGAGATAGAAGCAACCGAAAAGGACCTCGAGCAAGAGCGCAAACTCGCCGCCGAAGCAGCAGCGGATGCCGAAAAGCGCCTCGAAGAACTCGCCAAGCGGATGGAGACTGCTGAGCGGAGGGTCGAGCAGGCAGAGGAAAACCTTTCCGCCGAGAGAACTCGACTCGAGCGCGACGCGGAGGAGAAGGTCGCAGCCGAAAGCGAGAGGATCGAGGCTGAGTTCGAAGCCAAGGTTGCTCGGGCGGTGGAGGAAGAGTCCGCGCGCCAGCTGGAACGGATCGAGTCCGAACAGCGCAAACAACTTGCGGCCAGCGAAGCCGCACTGAAAGAGGAGTACGCGGAAAAGCTCTCGGCGGCAACCGAGGAGGCAACCGAAAAAGCAAACCGCGATGCCGAGTCCGCAATCGCAAAAGTCACCAAGGAATCGAACTCCGTAATCGAGGCTGCCGAGGCGACTCGTGATGCTTCAATCGCAAATGCAGCCGAAGCGGACCGTGAGCGCAAGGCAGCCGGCACCGTGGCCCGCGAGAGAGCAGCAAAGTGGCTGAAGGGACAAACCAACTCTGTGCGGCGCGAATCGATCAAGGGACTCCGCGAGGAAACCGACCAGGCGATAGCTGCGGCCAAAGAGAAGGCAAGGCTCGATGCAGAAGCTCTCGTGGCAAAGGAGGCCGAGCGGCTCGACCGTGAAGCCGAGGTAAGAATCGAAGCAGCTCAAAATGAAGCTCTCCGCGAAGCGCGAGTCGAGGCCGAGGCGATGGCAGCTCCTCGCATAAAGGAGCTCGCAAGTGAGTTGGAGGAGGCTGCAAGCGCCCTCCGGGCAGCCGACCAGAAGCTCCAGGAGACGACGGCGCGAGCGATCGCAGCCGAGGAGCGGGCGGCAGAGATGGGTGACAAGAAGAAGCGCACACGCAAGGCCAAGCGCGATGAGGAATTCGAGATTGCCGCGAAGAGGGCCGAGGACTTGGCGGTCAAAGCCAGTGCCGCTCAGGCCTACGCAACGGTTGCCGAAATACGTGGCACCGGCAATCCCACGGGCGAGTTCATGCCACCTGAGCCAAAGGGCAAAGCGACTACAAAGGCGAAGCCGAGAGCAAAGAGTGGATCCACCTCGAAGAAGAAACCGGCAAGCTCTTCGCGCTCGAAGGCCACCACCGCGAAGAAGCCCGCAGCGAAGAAGAAGCCTGCGGCCAAGAAGAAGTCCGCTACCAAGAAGTCGCCTGCGAGAAAGACCCCTGCCAGGAAGACGACGAGCGCAAAGGCCAAGGCAGAGACGACGGCGAAGAAGGGCAAGAAGAAACTGGATCTCGATTCAGCGACCTTCGAGGATTTTCGTGCCATGGGCATGTCGGTGACTCAGGCGACCAGGGTGATCGCCTACCGAGAGCGGGGCGCGAGTTTTGGCTCGGTCGATGATCTGGCGGATGTCCCGGGTATCTCGAAGGCGATGCTGGTCGAGTTGCGCAAAGCTCTCGGCTAGCGATCTCCCCTTGGAGTCCGCAGCCAGCCCGTCCCGGGTAGCCTGACCGCTCTGTCCGGCACGCAAAGAGAATGCGACGTAGCTGTAATCGGTGGCGGGGCGGCCGGTCTCTACGCTGCCCTGAGGGCAGCCGAGAGGGGGGCCCGCGTAACCCTGGTCTCGAGAAAGACCCTCAGCGACAGCTCGAGCTACTGGGCCCAGGGTGGACTTGCAGCGGCAATCGGCGCCGACGACGAACCGGCCATCCACGTCGAAGACACGCTGAGGGCAGGCCGGGATGCCTGCAGGCGCTCGGCAGCCGAGCTGCTTGCCGACCAAGCTCCTGAGGCGGTTGCCGAATTGGAGCGGCGCGGGGTCAAATTCGACCGTGACAGCGATGGAAGGCTCGCCTTGGCGCTCGAGGGCGGTCACTCACGCAGGCGAATAGTCCACGCCGGCGGGGCCGGCACAGGCCGCTGGATAACCGAGCGGCTTGCGGAATTGACGGCGGCCGAGGATCGCATCGAGCTGCTGGAATCGTCTTCGGCCGTCGCTCTCTGGAGCGACGGCTCCCGTTGCTTCGGAGCGATCCTCGAAGATGGTCCATTGCGAGCGGGCTCGACCATCCTCTCGACCGGAGGTGCCGCTGCGCTCTGGCGCAGAACGACAAACCCCAGGGGCGCGGTCGGTGCAGGGCATGTAATGGCTGCTCAGGCAGGGGCAGAGCTCGCCGACCTCGAGTTCTGCCAGTTCCACCCCACCGCGCTGACGATGCCCGGATCTGAATACGACGGCATGCTCGTAACCGAGGCCGTCCGCGGAGAAGGAGCAACCCTCACCGACAGCCACGGCGCGAGATTCACCGACGAGTTGGCACCGAGAGACGAGGTCACGGTTGCAATCCTCAGGCAGATCGAAGAGTCCGGATCTGACCATGTCAATCTCGATCTCCGCCAGTTGGACAGAGACCGCTTCCCGAATATCTTCGAAGGGCTTGCGAGCGCTGGGATCGATGCAACCTCCGAGACGGTGCCGGTCCTCCCGGCCGCTCACTACGCGATTGGTGGGGTCTCGACCGACCTTCACGGCCGCAGCACCCTGCCCGGTCTATACGCAGTAGGTGAGTGCGCAAGCACGGGCCTGCATGGCGCAAACCGCCTCGCCTCCAATTCGCTGACTGAATGCATCGTTCTCGGAGGGCGCGCAGCCGAAGCGGCGGTCGGCGACTCGCCCGAAAATGCCAGCGCTCCTCCCCCACCCGAGTGGAGATTCACACCGCCGACCGAACAGACACGAGATGCCGTCTGGAATCTGGCGGGCCCTCTGCGCCAACCCGCGGAACTCGAGCAGTTGCTCGACGATCCCTATCCGCTGGCTACCGAGATTGCACGCTTTGCCTTGGCTAGAGAGGAGTCACGGGGATGCCACCGTCGGGCCGATCTACCCGACCGCGATCCCCAGCGTGACCTCCAACATCTCCTGCGCCAGGCCGACGGCGCGCTACGCTGGGACAGCTGGGAGTAGAGCCGCTACAGGCAATCGGCGCTTGTGTCAAATGCGCACAAGTTGCAAGGTTGTCCAACCTTCTCTACCATCGGCGCGCCCCACGGCGCAGCATCGAGACAGACCCGTGGTGCGCCCCCCAAGTCCACCAACCGAAAATCGAGGCGAATAACAGATGCCGATCGCATACAAGGAATGGGCCGTAACGGTCCGCGCCCTTTCAGAGGGTGAGCAGCTACTAACCGTCCAGAAGGGTGATCCGGAGAGCCCAGATTCCCCGCCGGATATCGAACATGAGCGTTTCTTTCTTTTCCCGACCTTCGATCATCAGAGGAACGATCTGGTGCGCGAATCACACCACTCAGAGCTGGACCGAGCCCTCGAAGAGGGTGTTTGGCCTGATGAGGAGCCGCCCGCCCGGGCCTTGATCCAGGACGGCGGAATTCCCCAGCCGGACCGCGTTCGTGTGCGCGCGTGGGCCGAGGTCACCGGAAGCATCCGTGCCGAGGCTCCCCATGCGCTCGACTCGCTTTCGCCATTCCACGTCTGGACCGGCGATTACGCGCGCAAGCGCCTTGGTTGGCAGACCTCTGAACCTCTGCATGTGCTGCTGCTTCGGGTACATCGAATCCCGAGACCGGTAACGGTCAAGGTTCGGGAAGAGCACCGCGGTCTCGACCGCTGGATCTAGTTCGATCGCGATCTCCCGTTCGAGGGAACTCCCGTGATGGCCGATTCAGAGTTCGTTCGTGCGGCCACGGCAATCGCAGAGATCTGCCAAGGCGAAGCGATCCTCGCCTGACCCGAATACTCCGGCACCCGCCGGAGGCCGTCGCTAGGCTCAGGCGATGCCCTGGGTTGAAACTGAATCGCTCAGCTTCACCGCCCGCCACGATGAGGTAGATACCTCCTGCGCCCAGCGGATACTCGATGCTCTCGAGGACCGCAGGATGCGCCTCGAAGATGACTTCGAGAATGCGCCGGGCGATGTCACCGTGGTTATTCATGACAACCCGGCCGCCCTTTCGCTCGCACAGCCGCTGATTCCACTGGCGCGTTGGAGCTCGACTCCTTCAGCACGCAGGTACGTAGCTGGCTGGACCATGTCGAGAGAGCTGCATCTGCTCGACGATGACTGGATGGCTCGCAGGGCCGCCGGACCGGACTCGCTCGAAGCCCTGCGCGGGACCGCAGAACGCCTCTACACCCAACTCGTGATCGCAGCCAACAACCCCAAGCTCCCGCCTCCCTGGGGACCACGCCACCTTGCCACCTACTACCGCTGGGCATGGCTTGTCGAAGGCGCCGCACAGCACTTTGCCGGCCAGTCGAGTCTCTTCAGGCCGGCGGTGATCAACCGGCTGCGCGAAGGAGAACGACCCTCCTTTCCGCCGTCTATCCGAGATGCCCTCGTACTGGGCGGAACCGTCTTCGATCTGCTCGACCGCAACGAAGGCCGGGAGGCGTGCGTGGTGCTGGTATCGAGGTTGCGAAAGGACGGAACCGAGGGGAACCTCGAGACCGCATTCAAGGCGAGATTTCGTGAGATCGAAGCCGCCTGGCGCGATCACCTGGCCGAGATGGTCGGCCAGCCCGACCCGGTCACAGCCGAGCGGATCGACTACTGATCGAGTGGTATCTCGGTTACTGCGCCATCGACGATGTCGAAGGCCCTGATCGGCTGCTCTTCATCTTCGGCTAGAGAGACGATCAGGTAGGCGACACCCGGATAGGTAGCGAGGTTGATGTCGGTCTGCGAGGGGTAAGCGGCGCTCTTGGTGTGGGAGTGATAGATCCCCACCAGCTCCTCCCCCGCCTCGTCCATCTCCTGCATGATCCGAAACTGATCCTTGGCATCGAGGCTGTAGCGAAGTGGGCTCGCCTCGGCATTCAACGCTCTGTAGAGAGTTCGCGGCACACGGTCTGAGCCGCCGCCGAGTAGCCCGCAGCACTCGTTCGGGAGGTCTTCCCGGGCGTGAGCCAGCATCTCTTCGCGTATCTCGGGGGTGAGCTTCAAGGCAGCTTGCGGAGGTGTCAGCCGGGAGTGCGCCCGTAAGTCGGGGCTACCACCAAACGGTGGAGTCGAGGTCGGTCAGCTCGGCCACGGGCGTGTCGTAGATGCCGGAAGAGAGGTACTTCCAGCCGTCGTCGGGAATCAAGAACACGACATTTCCTTCATCGAGTTCACCGGCGATCCGGTTGGCAACGCAAGCGACCGCACCTCCGGAGACGCCGGAGAAGACGCCCTCTTCGTGCAGAAGCCTCTGGGTCCAGACGACCGAATCGTGGTTGGAGACCATGATCTTGCGGTCGAGCAGTTCGATGTCGAAGATCGGGGGAATGAATCCGTCGTCGAGAGAGCGAAGTCCCGACACGAGCTCCCCCTGCATAGGCTCTGCGGCAACCAGCAGCGTCTCGGGGTCATGCTCTTTCAGTCGACGCCCGTTGCCCATCAGCGTGCCACCGGTACCGAGGCCGGCAACGAAGGCCGCGACCTCATCGAGCTCTTCGAGGATTTCCACCGCGGTGCCGTTGTAGTGGGCAAGTGGATTGGCCTGATTGCCGTACTGATAGGGCATGTAGTAGCTGGAGTCGGACTCGGCCATCTCCAGCGCGAGTTCCACAGCACCGTTCGAGCCCTTGGAACCTTCCGAGTAGATGATCTCGGCCCCGTACATGCGAAGCAGCTGGGTGCGCTCCTCGGTCACGTTGTCTGGCATCACGACCTTCAGCGGATACCCCTTGCGACGGCAGATCATCGAAAGCGAGATACCTGTGTTTCCCGAGGTCGGTTCGAGCACGGTCTGACCGGGCTCTATCGCTCCCCTGGACTCTGCATCCTCGATCAGCGAACGAGCCACGCGATCCTTGACCGAACCAGTTGGGTTGCGGCCCTCGAGCTTGGCCCAGATACGGACCGACGGGTTGGGCGAAAGCCGCGGCAACTCGACCAGCGGCGTATTGCCGATCGACTCGATCACGTTTCCGAACCGGCCGCCGCAGGGACGGTTGAGCAGGTAGTCGCCAGACATCATGCGTCAATCATACTTCATTAAATGAAGCAATTCCAGAACTTGCACCTCGAGGGCCTGAATTTCTCTACCTTTCTTACGGAGCAGTGTGCGGAAACGCACTTACACAAGACGAGGAGGAGTCCACAAATGAAAACACGCTTCTTGATATTCGCGGCCATCATCGGCACCCTGCTGACAGGGGTTCTAGTGGCAGGCTGCGGCAGCAGCTCGGATTCCGGCAACAGCGACACGCTGCTGGTCGGCACCGATACTCCGTATCCGCCCTTCGAGCAGGGCAAGGCCCCTGACTACGGCGGATTCGACATCGAACTGGTCAACGAGATCGCCAAACGGACCGGAAAGACGGTCAAGTATCAGGACACGGCGTTCGACACGATCTTCCGCGATGTTGCCCAGGGCAAGTTCGACATGGTCGCATCGGCCGCCACGATCACACCCGAGCGAGAGCAGACGGTCGATTTCTCTGACCCCTACTACGAGGCCAATCAGGCAGTCGTAGTCGCTACTGGCTCTGACATCAAATCAGTGGCTGACCTCGACGGAAAGATCATCGGTGCGCAGGACGGCACCACGGGCGACAGCTTTGCCAATGACGAGATCTCGGCTGGCAGCGTGCGAGGCTACGCTCAAGGCCCCGAGGCAATTCAGGCAGTCAAGGCCGGACAGGTCGACGCAGTAATCATCGATGAGCCGGTTGCCCAGGACGCGTTGGAAAACCAGGGCGGAATAGAGATCGCAACCGTCATATCGACCGGCGAGCTCTACGGGCTCGCTTTTGCTCAGGACACCGACTCCCTGCGCGAGGAGATCAACAAGGCGCTGAAGGAGATCAAAGACGACGGGACGCTGCAGAGTCTCTACGACAAGTGGTTCCCGGGCGTCAAGGTTCCTGACAGCGTTCTCAACGGGACCAACGAGTCGCTCAAGTAGTAAAGGCTCCGCCTGACGAATCTGATCCGAGGGGCGCCGCGAGGCGCCCCTCGGCGTTTCGGCGACTGCGCCGAGATCAAATTGATTGCGGGTCGAATAACCTGATCCATCCCCCGGGAAGGAGGGCCTGAGTGGACGTAATAATCCAGCAGTACTTCGATCTCAACATCATCAGCGAGAACTTCGGCCTCGTGCTGAAGGGGTTCTCAGAGACGATCCAGCTCTCGATCATCGGCGGAATCCTCTCTCTCATATGGGGTCTCGTGCTGGCCCTGCTGAGGCAACTCCCCGGAAGGGCGGCCAAACCGGTCAGGGGCATCGCGATTGCCTACATCGATGCGTTTCGCGGAATCCCGATGCTCCTGGTGCTGCTTCTGGTTTCGGGGAGCCTCGGAGCGTTCGCCGCCGACGGAGCCATCCCCGACTGGCTCGGCATCCCGCGTTGGTTCGGAAAGCCCGACCCGTTCTGGTACGGGATCATCGCGATCACCCTCACCTACGGGGCCTACATGGCAGAGGTCTATCGAGCGGGCATCGAAGCGGTGCCCAGGGGACAGATGGAGGCCGCAAGATCGCTCGGGATGTCCTACTCGCAGTCGATGCGCCAGGTGATCGTTCCCCAGGCGATCGGAAAGGTCATCCCGCCGTTGCTGAATGACTTCATCGCTCTGATGAAGGACACGTCGCTGGTCAGCGTGATCGGATTCGTCGAAGTGGTGCAGGCCGGCCAAGACGTGTACCAGACGACCTTCAACAGCTCGGCACTCACCATGGGAGCAATCCTCTTCCTGATCGTCACCATCCCGCTCGCAAGGCTGGTGGACAAACGGATCGCAGGTCAGCAGGAGCGGTTCAGCAGAGGCACGGCAGGGGCGAGTGCATGAGCGAGGAATCGTTCGTCTCGCTGCGCGGCATCGAGAAGAACTTCGGTGATCTGAAGGTCTTGAAGGGCATAGACCTCGAGATCGGCAAAGGCGAGGTCGTCTGCCTGCTCGGACCTAGCGGCTCGGGAAAGAGCACTCTGCTTCGGTGCATCAACCTCCTCGAGCCCCCGAACGAGGGGACGATCACCCTCGAAGGCAAGTCGATACACGGCGGCGACGCTGACAAAGATGGAATCGACTTCGTCCGCAGACGGGTCGGGATGGTCTTCCAGCAATTCAATCTCTTTCCACACAAGTCGGCAATCGAGAACGTCTGCCTTGCCCAGGAGACCGTGCTTGGTCGCAGCAGCGAAGAGGCTCGCGAGAAGGCGATCGCGTTGATGGAGCGAGTAGGGCTGAAGGACAAAGTCGATGAGTACCCGGAGAGACTCTCGGGTGGCCAGCAACAGAGAGTCGCGATCGCCCGGGCATTGGCAATGGACCCCCATGTGATGCTCTTCGACGAGGTAACCAGTGCGCTCGACCCCGAACTGGTCAAGGAGGTGCTTGACGTACTGCGCGAACTGGCCCGAGAGGGAATGACGATGATCGTGGTCACCCACGAGATCGATTTCGCTCGCGATGTCGGAGACCGGGTGGTCTTCATGGACGGGGGCGTAGTGGTCGAGCAGGGAAACCCCAGACAGGTTCTCGATTCACCCAGCGAGGAGCGAACCCGCGAGTTCCTCGGCCTCGTGCTCGAACACTGAAACTCAGCTGCGAGTGAACAGCGCCCGCAGCCTAGAACGCAGGGAGCGTTTTGACCCCTGATGAAAGAGCTCCCAATGAGCATCCTCGATGAGCATCAACTTGGTCTCTGACTCTCTGTACTTCTCTTTCAGAGCATCGGCCTCGGCCTTGAACATCGCCTGCTGGTGTCGGTGGGCAGCCAGGTAGCGATCCTCCCCGGGCTTTTCCCTCTCGAGATCGTCGGCGCTCAGCTGCACATCGCGAGCACGTGCCACAACCAGACCCTGGCCCGGGATCTCGAGCCGCTCGAGGAGCCTCTCGTCGTAAGTGCCAGATTCGATCGAAAGGATCTCGAACGCGCGTCCCCAATGCTCTCGCAACCACCAATGGGAGTGCAATACGTTCACATAGGGAATTGTCGGGTTGGCGTATGCCCAGATACTCATCCCGACAGCATCTTCCTCATAGGGCACCTCGGTCAACGTCTGCGCGCACGACTGATCGAGGATGCTGGCGATCAATATCCCGTCGGGCTTCAAGACCCTGCGGACCTCGAGCAGCCACTCGGCCCAGTTCGTGCCGAGGTGCGTGAATACAGAGAAGGCCGTCACCACGTCGAAGTGATCGTCCGGATAGGGAAGCGGCGGGTCGAACCCGTTCAGCTCAATACCGGCAATGGGAGGACAGAGGTTGTCCTTCGCCCACTCGACCATCGGCTGATCGAGATCACAGCCATGGATCTCGGCGACCTCCGCCCAATCGAAGATCTGCCGCAGGAATCGACCTGCCCCACAGCCGAAGTCGAGTAACGCTTTTCCTTCCCAATCCCAATCCGCGCCAAGCGCCGCTTCGGTCGTATGGCGACAGGCCAGGCCCACCTGAAGGTAAGAGTCACGGGTCTTGTCATGCGTCTCGCCCGTGGAGCCGACCCCCCAGATGAAATCGATCGGCGGCAGTGGCACCGAGGCTTGTCGTTCTTCGGGCATCTCGGAGAAGTTACCCGTCGAGATGGCTCCGTTTCGACAGTTCACGGTCATCCGACAGCGAACCCGTTGCGATACTTCACCTATGGAGTCCGCACCACGAACGTTCAGCGACGGTGGATTCGAGATCGTCGCTGAGTCCGAGATACCGTTTCCGCCATCGCTTGCAGTTGGCGAAGGAACACCACTGTTGGTGGGAGGATGGTGCCGTCCGGCCGTCGGCAGCCAACCTGTGCGCAGGATCGAGATCGCCGTCGATGGGCACCGGTCGAAACCGATGAGCTTCGGGCTGCCTCGCAAGGATGTCTATCGGCAGGCGCTCGCCGAAGGGGCCGACTCAGATGAGGCTATGGCGTCATTCCGGAGCGGATTTGCTGCAATCGCAGAGGTGCCCAAGACGGCTTCGGGAAGAACTGTGAATGTGGAGGTCATCGGTATCTCCCGCTCGGGTTCGGAGTCGGTGAAACCACTCGGAGAACTCACCCTGATGCCGAACCCTCAGCCCGGAGATGATGTGCCCTGGCCGCAGGGTGAGACGGGGCCGAGGGTCGCTATCTGCATGGCTACCTACTCGCCTGACCCGGAGATGCTCTCTCGTCAGATCGATTCACTCAAGACCCAGAGCCACCGCAACTGGTTCTGCCTGATCTCGGACGATCAATCGTCGCCTCAGTCTCTCGAGCTGCTCGAACGAACGATCGGCGGCGATCCACGGTTTCGGATCTCACCGGCGCCTGGCCGGCTCGGCTTCTACTCGAACTTCGAGCGGGCCCTGGAAATGGTTCCGGACTCCGCCGAGCTGATCGCCCTCTCGGATCAAGATGACCGCTGGGAGCCGGACAAGCTGTCTGCGCTGATACAGGCCGTGTCTCCGAAAGACACGGCCCTCGCCTACTCGGACTCGAGGGTAGTCGCAGAAGACGGCCGCGTAATACACCCTTCCTACTGGTCTCTCGGGCGGCACAACAATCACGCCAACCTCGGCTCCTTGATAGTTGCGAACACGATCACTGGCGCCGCCTCGATCTTCAAACCCGAGGTGCTTCGCCTTGCACTCCCCTTCCCCCACACCCCCGTCAACTGCTTCCACGACCACTGGATCGCTTGCGTCGCGCTCTCGCTCGGCAAGATCGCCTACGTCGACCGTCCGCTCTACGACTACGTGCAGCACGAGGAAGCCGTGATCGGCTTCGACCGGGCGCAGTCGGGCCTGAACGCCGGGCGGGCGAGGCCGATTAGTTCGCTCAGGGCAACGCTGCGCGATACCGCAAGCTCGGACTCGATCGATCCAGCGGAAGCCACGGCGATTCGGCTTTCGACCCCCGCGATGGAGTACTACTTCGGCTCGACCAGGATGAGTGTTCTCGCGGCTGCGCTGAGGATGCGCTGCGGCAATAGCCTCACCGGGTCCAAGCGCCGCATGGTCGAGCGTCTGGAGACCGTCGACCAGAGCTCCCTCTCCTTTGCCTACCTGCTGGCCAGACGGTTCCGCCGCTTCGTCGGCCGAAACGAAACCACCGACATCGAACGGACCCGTGCGAAGGGTCTTCTCTGGCGAAGGGTGATCCAGCTTCGCGCGAGGTTCGAGAAGAATCCTGACCGAATCGTCAACGATGCCCGAGTGCCGGTACTTCAGGATGCTCTTCCGGGAGAGGCGGCGCGGCTTTGATCCGGCAAGATGCCGCCACATCTGCCGGTAGGGATGAAGCAACCGGCCCAGTCTCGGTCAGGGCGAGGGGTGTGACCAAGTCCTTCCGCGTCTTGAGCAACCGGACCGAGACGCTGAAAGAACATCTCCTCAACCCCGGGCACCTGCTCGGAAGAGACGAGCGTCGGCTCGTCGCGCTGAACGGTGTCGACTTCGAGATCAAATCAGGTGAGTTCTTCGGGATCGTCGGGCGAAACGGCTCCGGCAAGAGCACCTTGCTCAAGCTGATGGCCTCGATCTACCGACTCGACTCAGGGGAGATCGAGGTTGCGGGCCAGATCGCGCCTTTCATCGAACTCGGCGTTGGCTTCAACCCCGAGCTGACAGCCCGTGAGAACGTGGCCCTGAACGGAGTGATGATGGGTCTTTCGATCACCGAAGCGCAGGAGCGCTACGACGAGGTGATCGAGTTCGCCGAACTCGAGAGCTACACCGATCTGCCGTTGAAGAACTACTCGTCGGGAATGCATGTGCGCCTTGCTTTCTCTTTGATGCTCCAGGCTCGAGCCGATGTTCTCCTGATCGACGAGGTACTCGCGGTCGGCGACGCTTCCTTCCAGCGGAAATGCACCGATGCCCTCGAGTTCCTTCGCTCAGAAGGGAAGACGATCGTCCTCGTGACCCATGACATGGCAGCGGTACAAAGGCACTGCGACCGGGCGATGCTGATCGAAGGCGGTGTAGTCGACACGATCGGCGAACCGACCGAGGTGGCGGACCGATATGTGGAGATTTCGTACGAGAAGACCGCCGAGGCCACTGCGAGCGGGGAGAAGGAACTCAAAGCCCAGGTAAGCCAAATCGAGCTGCGCGATACCGACGATCAGCCGGTCCGAGCTGTGCACACCGGTCAGGAGCTTCAGGTGGTGGCTGAGATCGAAGGTCGTGAACCAGTACAGAAGATGCTCCTCTATGTGGAGATAGCCACAGCAAGCGTGATCAGAGTCGCTGCGATGGCTTACGCCGGAGAGGAGATTCACGGACTCGAGCGAGGCGAGAAAGCAGAAGTCAGATTCGAATTCGAGTGCCCTCTCGGGGTAGGTGAGTACATGCTCCGCTACTACCTCGGCTCTGAAGGCGAGATCATCCAGCCGACTACTCAGGCCTTCCCTTTCTCGGTCGTTCAGGGAGCGTCGGTCGGAACGCTGGTCACCATCCCCTACGAGCGGAAATCGAGACGGTTGGGAGACGACGAATGAGTGCCCCCGAGAACTCTGCAAACCACCCGCCTTTGAAGAGGATCCCCGGACCCTCGGCATTCGGCGGTTCCAAGCGGCGCTTCTTTTCGCTCCTATGGCTGACCTCGACAACCGAGTTCAAGCTCGGCTTCCACGGGACGGTCCTCGGCTACATCTGGTCGCTCGCCCGCCCGCTGATGCTGTTCGGAATCCTCCTGCTGGTCTTCACCAAAGTCTTCCGGTTTGGTGACCAGGTGGCCGACTACCCGTCTCTGCTGCTGCTGAACATCATGCTCTACTCCCTCTTCGGCGACGCAACCGCCGCAGCCGTCGGTTCGCTGGTAGATCGCGAAGCTCTGGTCAGAAGGGCGCAGTTGCCGCGGATCGTGATTCCGACCTCGACCGTTCTCACCACCTTCCTCACGCTGACGATCAACCTGGTTGCCGTCTTCATCTTCATCCTCGCCAACGGGGTCGAGCCGAGGCTTACCTGGCTCTTCCTGCCGGTAATTCTGATCTGGCTGCTTGCGCTGACCCTCGGCACTTCGTACCTGCTCAGCGCCTTCTACCCGCGATTCAGAGACATCGCCCTGATCTGGACCGTGGTGGGGCTGGCGCTCTTCTACGGCACACCGATCCTCTACCCGATCGAGGTCGCACCGGAGGGGCTCCGAGCCTTGATCGAACTCAACCCCTTGAGTTTGATCTTCATCCAGGCACATCACTGGATCATCGACCCGAACGCTCCGACCGTGATCGAGGCTACCGCCGGGCACTGGTGGATCCTGCCGATCTCACTTTCGATATTCGTCGGTGTCTGCGCTGTCGGCCTCGCCGCCTTCTCGAAGGAAGCCCCCAAGGTTGCCGAGGAGCTGTGAGCGACCGCGCGAACGGACCGGCCACGATCGATATTGCGATCGTCACTCACCAGTCGGCCGATCACATCGTCGCCTGTCTCGAGTCGCTACAGGCTTCAACCGATGTAGAGATCGGGCGGATCGCAGTGGTGGACAACGCCTCGAACGATCAAACCCCGGCTCTCGTTGGCGAGAAGTTCCCGGCAGTGGAGTTGACCTCCTCCGTGTCGAATCTCGGGTTTGCGGCTGCAACCAACCTCGCCGCAGCTGGAGGGGATTCAGAGTTCCTCCTGGCGCTGAACCCCGATGTAGCGCTTGAGCCCAACGCACTTGCCACTCTGGTCGAGGTAATGCGGTCGAACTCCGATATCGGTATTTCGGGCTGCAAGCTGGTGCTGCCCGACGGCTCAGAAGATCACGCCGCCAGGCGCTCCTTCCCGACCCCACTCAGCGCGCTTTCGCACTTTGCAGGGCTGAGCAAGCGCAACCGATCGCCTCGCGCGATGAAGTCATATCTCGCACCGGATGCCGCAGACGGAGGACGAGTAGACGCGGTAAACGGTGCGCTGATGCTGACCAGGCGAGGGTGGTTCGAGGAGCTGGGTGGCTTCGATGAGAACTACTGGATGTACATGGAAGACCTCGATCTCTGCTGGCGGTTTCGAGAGCGAGGCTGGCTGACCTGGTACGAGCCCTCGGTGCAGGCGGTGCACGTAAAGGGTGCAAGCAGCGGGCGGTTTCGCTCCTGGAAGCTCAACTGGGCCTTCCATCGGGGAATGATCCGGTTCTACCGCGACCACCTGGCCGTCGACCACAACCCTCTCTACAACCTCTTCGTCTATGTCGGCGTTCTACTCAAGTTCTCGGTATCGGCTCTGAGGTCGGGGGTAGCTCGTGCTCTGAGGTCGGGGCGATCGGAAAACCGATGAACCCCGAGGTCAGCCTTGTCGTAGTCACTTGGGAGTCCTCCGAAGACCTTGCGGCACTGGTCACATCGATGCTCGACCATCTGCCTGCAGACGGGCCGGTAGAGCTTGTCGTGGTGGACAACGCTTCTTCGAAAGATCCGACAGAGATCGCTAGCAGATGGACTGGGCCGGTTCGAATTGAAAGGTTCGACTCGAATCTCGGGTTTGGAGTCGCTTCCAACCGTGGCGTGCGGATGGCCAAGGCACCGGTGACCGTGCTCTGCAACCCCGATGTTCGGCTGCTGGACGACTCGATTCTCCGCTTGGCTGGTCTCTCGGTCGAACGCAATGCTCTGGTCGGTCCGCGGCTGCTCTGGGAGGACGGAAATCCACAACCCTCCGCGAGCGGGCCAGTGGTTGGCCTTTGGCCGTGGATCGGAGCGCTCATTCCGGGTGCGATCCAGCCCGACTGGATGCTCGAAAAGACTGAGCCGTGGCGGCTCGAGAAGACGACCGAGGTCACCTGGCTGACTGGCGCGGTGATTGCCGCCCCGACCGATCTGCTCGAGCAACTGGG
The DNA here is from genome assembly GCA_040375675.1 of Thermoleophilales bacterium. Lineage (GTDB taxonomy): Bacteria > Actinomycetota > Thermoleophilia > Solirubrobacterales > 70-9 > CAIUSP01. The sequence continues at coordinate 15,561 of JBEIRY010000005.1, forward strand.
GCCGTTCGACGAAGAGATCGAGTTGATGTCCGAAGATCTGGACCTCGGTCTCAGGGCTGGCAGCAGTGGCGTCAGCTGTCTCTTTGCGCCCGAGGTGAGCTCACTGGTTCACATCGGAGGCACCGCTACCGGAAAGAGGTTCGACGACGACGGTCTGCTGACCTCTGCCTTGAACCGGCAGGAGGTATTGCGCAAACTCCAGGGAGCCGGATCTGCTCGGCGAAGCACCGCGGCAATGGCTACGAGGCTGCGGCTGAGGCTGGTGGCAAAGAGAGTCCTCAGGCGCAAGGCAGATGCGGAGCGGGCTGAGCTGCAGGCCCTGAAAACCGCCTCAGGGATTCGTCGCAGCGCCTGAGTCGAGCGATCCGATAACGCCCTTGAAGGCCTCCAGAGATACCTCTGGAGATGCCAACTCGCTGGCCAATCTAGCCGCACCTGAAGCAATCCTCTCCCGCAGCTTGTCGTCTCTCAATAACTCTGCGATCGCTTCTCCGAGGGCCTCCGGATCCGAGGGCGGCACGAGAAGGATCGTCTCTCCATCTTGGTGAAGCTCTGGAAGCACGCCCCTCGCCGTGGCAACCATCGGGGTGCCGGCAAGACCAGCCTCGAACGCAACACGACCGAATCCCTCGTTGTAAGTGGTCGCGGGGTTCACGGCAATGTCGGCTGCCGAGAGGAGAGGGCCGAGCGGATCAGTCCGTTCCCTGCGGATGACGACTGAGCCGAGGCCCAGTTCCTCGATCTGCCGGTCCAGTTCGGCCGAGTAGGAAAGATCCTGTTCTCTCGGGAAGGGCGCTCCGTTGATCAGCACTCTCAGATCCGGGAACTCCTCGCGCAGACGAGGGAGCGAGGAGATGAGAGCGTGTTGCCCACGTCCCCGGCTTATCGATCCGATGCAGACGAGCAACGGTGCCTTCGGCTCGATGCCGTTGTCGGATCTGAACGACGAGGCATCCCCGGTGCATTCGGACTGCTCGATCGGCGGGTAGTGGACGACTGCGCGGGCCGGATCGGACATCAGCCGCGAGACACCCGGAGAGCAGACGATCACGGTCCGGGCGAGCCTCGATTCGAGGCGAATCAGCCCTTCCATCGTGAGCCTCCTCACGAGCGCGGCGACTCTCCCTTCCCCCGGGCGCCTCTCTCGCGGCGGTATCTCGGCTGCGTAGAGCAAGACCGGAATCCGCTCCAGCCGTGCCGCAAAGACCAACGACGGCAGGACCGTGGTGACTGCAAGGACGAGTTTCACGTCGCGGGACCGAAGCCATGCACGAAACATGTGGGTCTCCTCTCGCAACCTGCGCAAAGACCCAAGACGAGAGTGGTCTCCCTGATTGGCGGACACGATCGAATATGGAAGGGACACCAGTTCTCCTCCGAGCTCTCGATAGATCGGATCCACCGGCTCGCCAGACGGCACCACCACATCGACCGGTCTCTGGCTGGAGAGCCAACGGACCTCGTTCACGAGTGACCTCACCGGCCCACCGATCAGCGAAGTGTGGAAGACGACAGCTGCACGCCCGGCTCGGGCGAGATCTGCGGAGGAAGACCTGATCTCACCCCGCCGGCGAAGGCGGCGGCGCAGGTTCGTCCAGAGCCCGACCGATCCAGGAAGATCCTCTGGATATCGATGGCGAGAGGGATCGGTTCTCAGCCCGGCCATCCTGCCGCTCAAGCCACCGACATTCCGGTCGACCACGACCTGACCGATTGCAAGCGGCAAATCTCTGGCTACCACCGCGACGACCCGGCTCGGCGTCAGCACTCCCCACTTGCGAAGTACATATCCGCGCCCAAAGCCCATCAGGCGGTTCTTCTCGGCAGATCCCGAACCCAGCGTGGCCGAATGCTCATGGGTGCCGCGTGCATCCGCGACCAGCCGACACCGACCCCCCCGCTCCCGCAGTCGCAGGACCAGATCCACATCCTCCCAGTAGGCAAAGAGGTTCTCATCGAATCCGCCAACCTCGAGGAAGCTCTCGCGGTCAAAGGCGGCAGCGGCTCCCGAAGGTCCAACCGGATCAGGAACCTCTCCCTCGAGGACAGAGATGGGTCGACCGTTCAGGTAATCGAATACCAACAGGGTCTTGTCGAGCTCCATCCCCGCAGAATCGATCAGCTCGGGATTTCGGGACTGTCGCATCACCCCGGCCGCCATCGTGACCGATGAAGCTGGATCTATCGCTGCTGCCATCCGCGAGACGAATCCCTGATCGACCACGCAATCGTCGTTGAGCAGGATGAGCGAATCCCCTTTCGCCTCACGGGCTGCGAGGTTAACCGCAGCCGAGTAGCCGAGATTGTGGCCTGGAGCGAGCACCCTGACCCCAGTCGTTTCGGGGATCGGTGCTGCGCTGATCGCGGGGTGATCCCGATTGTCGACCACGATCGTCTCGAAATCAGAGCCCTCCATCTCGAGAGAGGCGAGAACGCCCCTGCACCTGTCAGCGGAAAGGGTCGGAACGATCACGGTCTGGCTACGCGCGCTCATGACCCCGCCTCTTCGGAACTTCGCCGTCGCAGCCTCGCCGTAACCGTTCCACCCTTGCCGAGCGCGCTGGCAATCCATTCGAGCGGCACAGCAACCACGAGTAGGGGCAAGGCAAGGAGCAGACCGAATACCGAAGCGGCTCTGCCTCTCGCCGTATCGCCGAGAGGCTGGCGTTTGATCAAACGGAAGATTGCATCGCGGCTGCCACTAGCCCTGCTGACCAGCGTCTGCCACATGCCGAAAGGGTTCTGCTCCAGTGACCAGTAGTGCATTCCCTCGACTTCCAGGTCGGAACGATTGGCGATTCTCCTGATCCCGTCAGGTGTGAAGTGAGTCAGGTGCCTTGGGACGTCCTGTCCGAACCAACGATCACCGCCGATCCCGGCCTGCAGGCTGGCCAGATTCGGAACCGAGAGCACGATAGTGCCGCCGGGAGCAAGCAGCGTCGCCAGTCGAGAAAGTTCAGCCCCGGGATTCTCGAGATGCTCCAGCACGTGCCAGCAGATGATCAGGTCGAACGAACTTCCAGCGATCGACGAATCGTCCAGGTCTTCGAACAGATCGATACCCCTTTCCGCTGCTCGCCCTCTTGCCGATGCGGACGGCTCGACCCCGACGACAATCGCTCCGCGGCGGGAAAGGACCTCCAACAGGCGACCGTCACCTGCTCCGTACTCGAGTACTCGTGAGTTCTCCCTTGGTCTGCCCAATCGCTTCAGCCTTCCGCGATCGGCGACCCGGCGCAGCGGCTCGATCAGCCGATCCACCGATCGCGCAGGACGAGAGTAGTAACCGCCCTCATAGAGTCCGGTTTGCTCGGTGGTCGCACCGGAGGCCTGTTCGGCGTCAACGGTAACCGCGGTCCCGCAATCCGGGCAGCGCAGGAGGTCGAAGCCATGCCCGTGCGAAAGCAGCGCGTTGTCAGCCGGAGTTGCAAGCCTCCACGGCCCGAGAACCCCACCGCAGGCGGGACATGTTCGCGAACCGCTGGACGATGTCTTAGAAAGCACCCTTGCCACGAACGACCGTGAGCGGAGTCAAAGCGATGATCCTGAGGTCGCGGCCGATCGAGAGTCGCTCGACGTAATCGAGTTCGACCGCCAACCGCTCCTGAAAGGTCAGCTCCCCCCTCCCGTAGACCTGCATCGGCCCGGTCAGACCGGGCTTCACGCTCAAGCGGAACATGTGCTCGGGGCGGTACCTGCTGACGATCGCGACCTCCTCTGGACGAGGGCCAACCAGGCTCATCTCCCCCTTGAGCAGATTCCATATCTGAGGAATCTCATCGAGGCTGAACCGTCGCAGAAGGCGCCCCACCTTGGTCACCCTTGGATCGGCGCGGAACTTGAACATCGGATCCTCCAGTTCCTCTATCGCGATCAGGTCGGTCAGCTCTTCGGCTGCCCCAACCCGCATCGTCCTGAACTTCCACATCGTGAAGACCCTGCGATCGAGCCCCACTCGCTCCTGCCTGAAGAGAATCGGTCCATGGCCCTCTAGACGAATCGCTATCGCGACCGGGACTGCAACGAGCAGCGAGACCAGCGCCAACGGGATTCCGATGGTGAGATCCAGCGCTCTCTTGAGCAGCAGGGTCGAACGCGATACATCGGCGGTCCCGTACTCGAATATGGACATCTCCGCCAATCGCGATATCTCCTGCGGGGTTGCCTGGCCGCGGAGCGGACTGACGACCGAGAGCTTTGCCTCGTGTAGGCGGCAGACCTGGGAGATCCTCGAAATCTCATGGGCATCCAGCTTCTCGCTCGCAATGACGACCCGGTCGATGCGACTGGAATCCTCGGTGTGTTCGGACATGTGCAGGTCATCGAACAACTCGATCTTCCTGCGGAAGGTCGAGGCAAGGTCACCCCTACCCACGATCAGAATTTGCTCACTAGGAGTTCGTAGACGCCACAGCCCCCGGCCGATCGATCGGAATACGAAGGCCAATGAGAAAGTGATCGCTACAGCCTCGATGATCCGCGCGTACCCGATTGCAGCGGGAATGAAGATCATGGCGAGGAGCTCTAGCGCCACGACAGATACGGCTGACCAGACGAACAGTCCCGGAGCCTCGTCGAGCGTGAGGTGGCGGATCTCACGGTGATCCCGGTCATAGAGCCCGATGATCTTTGCGATCAGAACCGCGGCGGGAAGGAAGGCGAACCCCCACAAACCCCTCTCGATACCCGAGGTGATCAGTAGCGCTGCGGTAAGGGCGATCGAGTCGGCGACCACGAGATATCTGCGTCTGCGCGCGTCGCGCCACCAGCGGCCGCGGCGGGCATCGGCTTCTAGCCCGTCGCCGCTCCCACGAAGGCGCTCGGCGACGAAACCGACGACTCCGGAATCACCTCCCTGCCCGGACTCGCTCTCTGGCGAATCCGCCGCTGGATCCGACGTGAATCTGTCGTCTTGCCTGCTGCTCACATGCCCCCCTGATCCTCGAACCGGCCCAGACGAGGATAAAGAAGCAGGGCCTCGGATCTGGCCGCTCGCGCAGCAGCTTCGTCCATCAAGCTCGACTGGATCCGGTACTCGATCAGATAGATCCGCCAGTCCTCGCTGTCTTTCGACTTGGCTTTGGAAAGAAGTCGAAGAGCGTCCCGGGGCCTTCCGGCGGCCTCGGCCACGAGTGCGCCTTGCAGATACGGCGCTCCTGACCATGGCTGCATGGTGTGGGCGTCCGAGGCTCGCTCGGCGGCCAAGGCGTAGTCACCTCCAGACGCTGCCGATCTGCTCTGGGCGAGCCTTACCTCGCCCGCTGCGATGAGCACGCCTACTGCAATCGCAACCCATGCGACCGGCATGGCGACGAGGCCGAGGCGATACGACTCCGGTCGGCCAACTCGACCCACGCCGTAACCAGCCAACAGGGCCGCTGCTGCGACCCCAGGGGCGAACGCCGCCGGAACAGTCCAAGACCAGTCGAAGAGCGAGCCGACCACTGTGACGGCAGTAATGCCCGTTACTGCAGCAAGCTGCTCGTGCAGTCCTTGCCGCGAACCGAGAACCGCCACCCAGACCAACGCAGTGAAGATGAGTAGAACGAGACAGCCACCGATTACGCCAAGCTCCGCGAGTACTCCGATCGGCAGAGAGTGGGCGTTGCGCGCGAATAGATCGATCGAAGACCCAGCAGCCCACCACTCCTCGAACCCGCCGGCCCCCAGCCCGGCAACCGGCCTGAAGGCAAAAGCATCGACAGCTGAGCCCCAGAGCTGCCAGCGCCCGTTGCCGCTTTCCAGGCCGCCTTCGACTGTTCCGGGAAACGCACCTTGGCCGGGTGGCTCGGTCAAGTTGCCGATTCTCTCTACCGGGTTGATTGCCACGAGTAGCGCCACCACCACTGCGCAGCCAATAGCTACGGCCGCGACCGAGAACCTTCTAGGTAGCGGCCCACGGGGCACCAGAAGATCGAGCGCCAACCAACCGATCAGGCTGAGGGAGAAGATGACAGCGGTTGCAGCGCCGAGCAGCCCACGCTCGAGGCCCCGCCCGAAGACACCGGCCGTCGTCAGCCCGAGCAAATCGGCAACCAGGTAGAGGATTGCGCCGCCAAGGAGCGCTGTCCCAACAGCAGCGAACTGCCGCCTTCTCTGTGGCGACAGCGCGACCAGAGCAAAGAATCCGATCGCGCAAGCGAGAGTTGCACCACGGGATCCGGTCATCGCAAGTACCCCTACTGCCAGAGCTGCAGTTCCCGCCGACATCGCCCTGGCCAAACGACCCAGCCCAGTCGACCCTACGGCCAGCGAGGAAAGTGAAACGGCCGCGATAGCTGCGAACAGCCCGAGTGCGTTCCAGTACCCGAGCGGGTAGCTCCACCGGTAGGTCGAGCCGAACAGGGTCGTACGAGATTCCGGCGTCGGGAATGGGGCCGGCCACACCCTGCTGATGATCGCGAGGATCACCACCAGACCCAGCCCGATAGCCAACCCCTGCAACCACCGTGCGCGTCCGGTTGGGTCCGATCCGGAAAGCAGTACCAAGACGAAGACTCCTGAGTATGCGCTCCACCTGACCGCCTCTTCAACCGCACGGCCCTGGTCGGCCGCCCACGCTGCAGAGACCCCGGAAAGGACCGCAAGAAGGACGAACCCAGACGCTGCAAGCAGGCCCTGGCGGGATATCTCTGCCGTCGGAAGCATGCGCCAGACCAGCCCTCCGAGTACGCATCCCCAAGTAACCACGCTCAAAATGGCGAGGCAAAGCGGTGAGGAACCCCCGTCGAAGAGCGAAAGCACGACTACCGAAGCCGCAACAATCAACGCCTGTGGTTGTTTCCAAGACACGGTCTCCGAGAGGCTACGGCGCAGCGTCCCGTCACGCCCAACCGCGCACTAGTTCAGAATTGGAGCCAGGGCAAATATGAGAAAGCCAGACCGAAAAGCCAAACGCTTCAGCAGCCGCAGGGGCACTTTTCTCCCTGCATTCTCTCTGCTTCTGGTGGGAGCTGTCCTGCTCTCACCTACCGCTTCCCTTGCCGATGTCGGCGACCAGTACCTGCCTCAGATACCCGATGCCGGGGGTAAGAAGGACAAGTACGGAACAGGGGCACAGACAGCGGCTGCGCCGGCAACCACGACTACCTCAACAACCACCACCAAGAAGACGAATGACTCCAACGAGAAGACATCGGACGGCTCCGATGAGAGCATCCAGGTCGCCGCACCTCCTCCAGATCAGGGCGGCGGTCCGGGAACCGGTGCCGTGATCGCGCTCTCGCTGCTCGGGATAGCGCTCGTAGGGGCCGTGCTATGGCTCGTTGCCCGTGGGCAACGGAGTCTTGCCGAGGCAGAGCAGCCTGATCCTCTCCTCGATCAGCCAGACACACCCCGCGGTGAGATCACCGGTGATGGCCCAGCGAGAAGCCAGCAATGATGAGCCTCAGAAACCTGATCCGTACCTCTGCACTGACGGCCTGCCTTTTGGTTTGCGCTCTCGGGGCAACTGCCTCGGCCCAGGCCGCCACCGACCCCGATCTCGGGGTGATCTCGATCAAAGAGCCCGACTCCGCGGAATTCGATCGAATGGGAGCGGCTGGTCTCGACGTCTACCGGGTGAACCTGTCCTGGTCTGCGGTCCAGCACTTCTCACCGGACTCCTTCGACTGGAACGGATTCGCAGGGGCGCGCTACGACGATCTCATCTGCAACGCCGCCCGTAACGGGATCCAGATCCTCCCCACCGTGTTCGGCGCACCGGCCTGGGCAAACGGGGGTGGGCCGCCCCAGAAACCGCCGCTGGTCCAACATCGAGACGAGTTCGGGGCGTTCATAGCCGCGGCGGCGGCGCGCTACGGACCGGAGGGATCGATCTGGACGGACCCCGGCAGCCCCTGTGAGGGCCTGACTCCGCTGCCCGTAACCACCTGGCAGATCTGGAACGAGCCCAACCTGAAGTACTTCTGGGCGCCCAAACCCAACGCGGCTGGCTACAAGGCAATGCTTGTGGCGGCTCGGAATGCTCTGGAGCCGATCGGGGGCAAAGTAATGCTTGCCGGCCTCTCTCCACGCCCGCAGCCGCAGTTCGGGATCTGGCCCACCACCTATCTGAACGACCTCTACAAGGCCGGTGCCAAGCCCTACTTCGACTTGATGGCGGCCCACCCATACGACCTCAAGCCCTCCGGGATCACCAGCCAGGTAACCGCCCTGCGCAAGGTGATGAAGAACTACCGCGACGACGTCAAGGACCTCTGGATCACTGAATTCGGCTGGGCAAGCGGTGGACCGAAGACAACCCTTACCGTCAAACCGAAGGTTCAGGCCGCCTATCTCGCGGCGTCGTACAAGATCGCCAAGACCCAGACTGACCTGGGGATAAAGGGGTTGATTTGGTACGCGCTGCGCGACGTACCGTTCCGTGAAGTCTCACCCCCCGCAACCCGAGACGCGTGGCTCTACCACAGCGGATTGCTCACCAGCAAAGGGATGGCGAAACCAGCTTGGGATACGTTGGCGAGGCTTGCCGGAGGAAATGCCGGCTAGGACTGGAGGGAACCGCCGGCCATCGCCGGCAGGATCACCACGGTGTCGTCGGCTCCGGCGGCTGTGTCGAGGCCACCGAGGACCCTCACGTCTTCGTCGTTGAGATAGACGTTGACGTAGCGATTGAGATCTCCCTCAGGGGAGAACAGTTGCTCTCTGATTTCGGGGTGAGCAACCGCCAGCGCTTCCAGCACTGCGCCGACCGTCTCGCCTTCCACCGCGACCTCGTTCTGGTCGCCTGTGTAGGAACGCAATACCGGAGGGATCTTCACTGTGGGCATCTTCTTAAGCCTAGCTGCCGGTGCCGCCGCAGAAGAGTTCGTAGTCCGGGAAGCTGCCCATCTCCGACTCCGTTATCTCCTTGGCATCGGGCCCGCAGATGACGCACTCAGGGTCGCGCCTCACCTTCAGTTCAGTGAAACGGGTGCCCAACGATTCGTAGAGCAACAGCCTTCCGATCAGCGGTTCGCCGATACCTGTGACCAGCTTGATCACCTCGTTTGCCTGCAGCAGGCCCATCACGCCAGCCATCACGCCGAGCACACCTGCGGCGCCGCAGCTCGGAGCCAACTCGAGTGGCGGCGGTGTCGGGTAAAGGCAGCGATAGCAAGGTCCCTCATGCGGAACGAAGGTCGAGATCTGACCGTCGAAAGCGAGAATCGAAGCCGATACGACCGGCTTGTTCAGCCGAACCGATGCGTCGTTCAGCAGGTAGCGGGTGGGGAAGTTGTCGGCTCCGTCGACGATCACGTCGTAGTCGCCGATGATCTCCATGATGTTGGAGGCATCGAGGCGGGTTCGGTGCTCGACGACCTCCACATCGGGGTTGAGATCTGCAATTGCTTTCTTGGCCGACTCGGTCTTGGGCACACCGACCCGTTCGGTCGTATGAATCACCTGGCGCTGAAGGTTGGACTCATCCACCACGTCGTCATCGACGATCCCGATCTTCCCGATTCCTGCGGCAGCGAGATAGAGCGCCGTCGGCGACCCGAGTCCCCCTGCGCCAAGCAGCAGGACCTTGGAGTTGAGCATCTTGATCTGACCACCCACCCCCACCTCGGGAAGCAGGGTGTGGCGCGAGTAGCGCATGCGCTGCTCCGGGGTCATCCCCTCGGCGAAGATCACCGGCTTGCCGTCTTGCTGCCAAGCATCGATGCCGCCGGCTACGTTGGCAGCGTTGGTGTACCCGAGCTCTTCCTGCAACGCATGCACGGCCCTTGCGGACCTCGCGCCTGACTTGCAGTAGACGATCAAGCGGGCATCGGTGTCGGATGAGATCTCCGAAGCGCGGGCGAGCACCTCGCCTTGTGGGACCAGGAGCGAATCAGCAAGGTGGGCCTCTTCGTACTCATGCGGCTCGCGCACATCCACCAACACGACATCGCCGCCTGCGATTTCGTCCTGAGCTTGATCGACCGTGATCTCCTCGATCTGCGCCTGGATCTCTTCGATTGGAAGTGTGCCGGTGCTCATGCCTGCTCTGGTCCTCTCTTCTGTCCGCTACGGCTGGATAACCCTAAACCTGATCGGGTTTGCTTCATTAATGAAAGTATAGCCAGAGAGGGCAGATTTGCCTAGGCGCCAGCCATCTCGCGCAGACGCCTGACCCTCTCCTCGGTCGGGGGGTGGGTCGAGAACAGATGAGACATCGCGCCGGAGCGGAACGGCTTGACGATGTAGAGAGGCTCGGCTGACTCGTTCACCTTCATCGGTATGGCCTGAGCCCCCCGGTCGAGATTCTCCAGCGCGCCGGCAAGCGACTCCGGCTTTCCGCAGATCTCGGCTCCGGTCGCATCTGCTGAGTACTCGCGCTGACGGGATATCGCCAGCTGGATCAGGCTGGCCGCTATCGGTGCCAACAGTGTCAGTGCGAGCGCGCCGACGAGGCCCAGCGGGGACTCATCGTCTCCACCGAACCAGAGCAGCATGTAGCCGAGGTAGGTGATCGCCCCGCCGATCGTCGCGGCAACCGACTGGATCAGGATGTCGCGATTGCGGATGTGCGCCAACTCGTGAGCGATCACTCCACGCAACTGATCCTCGGGCAGCAGCTCGAGAATTCCCGCCGTCACTGCCACCGCGGAGTGCTTTGGCCCGCGACCGGTTGCGAATGCGTTCGGCTGCCTCTCGTCGATGATGTAGAGACTTGGCATCGGAAGATCGGCCTTGGCCGCAAGGTCGGAGACCATGCGGTGCAGGTCCGGAGCCTCCTGGTCGGAGATCGGCCTGGCGTGCGCCATCTTCAAGGCGATCTTGTCGGAGAACCAGTAGGCCCCCAGATTCATCACCGCACCGATGATCAAAAAGGTCAGCGCTGTCTTTGGACCTCCGATCAGCGCCCCGATCACCACGAAGAGGCCCATCAGGAAGGCCATCAAGAGTCCCGTCCTGAAAGCGGCGGCGAAGTTTGATCTGCTGGTCTTGGTCGTCATGCTTACGAACCCCCTGTGTCGCTCGAATTCTTTTCGGTCGGCAGTATATGCGCTTATCCGACTGTTGAGGTAGGATATAAAAATGCTCTTCTCGACAAAAGCCGAATACGGAGTTCGTCTGATGGTCGAACTCGGACGCCAGCCTGACGGCAAACCCATCTCGCTTTCGGCAATCGCCGAGAGCGAAAACCTCCCTCTCTCTTATATGGAGCATCTGGTGGCGAAACTCCGCAACGCCGATCTGGTCGACAGCCAGCGAGGCGCTCACGGCGGATACACGCTCGCAAAACCGGCTGACCAGATCGACATGCTCGAGGTCGTCCAGGCACTCGAAGACACGATCGCGCCGATGGAGTGCTTTCACGACACGCCCGAGGGGAGGGTCTCCTGTTCGCACCAGGAAGACGCCGACCATGCCTGCGCGACCAAACTTCTCTGGACCAGAGTTCAGGGAGGCGTGAACAAGGCGCTGTCTGGAACTACCGTGGCTGAGCTGGTCCAGTTCGCAGACGGAAACGTCCGGCGGGCTTCGCTCGCCGCCCACAGCTGAAGCAGTACTTCCAACCCCGAAAACAAGAAGGAGCAATAGATGGCCGAACTGGAAATCAGAAACCTTCACGTCAAGGTCGAAGACAAGGAGATCCTCAAAGGTCTGAACCTCGATGTCGAAAAGGGCAAGATCCATGCCTTGATGGGACCCAACGGATCCGGCAAGTCGACGCTTGCGAACACGATCATGGGCCACCCCGCCCTCGAGGTGACCGAAGGAACCATCACCTTCAAAGGTGAGGACATCACCGAGGCAGATCCCGATGAGCGTTCTCGTATGGGGCTGTTCATGGCGTTTCAGTACCCGGTTGCAATCCCGGGCGTCACCGTCGCCAAGTACCTGCGGATGATCGTCAACGCCCACCGCGATGCAAACGGCGAAGACCAGATCAGCCTCAAGGACTTCCGCAAGGAGACTGAAGCTGCGATGGAGATGTGCGACATCCCGAAGGAGTTCTCCTCCCGCTACCTCAACGACGGGTTCTCCGGTGGAGAGAAGAAACGCATGGAGGTCCTCCAGTTGGCAATGCTCAAGCCCGCCCTCTCGGTGCTCGACGAGACCGATTCAGGTCTCGATATCGATGCACTGAAGGTCGTGGCTGACGGCGTCAACCGCTACGCAGGTCCCGGAATGGGTGTTCTGATCATCACCCACTACCAGCGGATACTCCACATGGTCAAGCCGGACACCGTCTACGTGATGTACGACGGGCGCATCGTCAAGGAAGGTGGACCCGAGCTGGTGGGCGAGCTCGAAGAGCGCGGCTACGGCTGGATCACCGAGGAGATCGAAGCGGCCAAGTGAGTACCACCGTGGAACCGCAGCTCGACCTCGAAAAGGTCCGGGCTTCGTTCCCCGCTCTGTCGAGGGAGATCCACGGCAAGCCGGTTGCCTATCTCGACAGCGCAGCCAGCTCTCAGCGGGTCGAGGCATCACTGCAGGCGGTAGACCGTTACGAACGGCGCCACCACTCGAACGTCCACCGGGGCGCCCACACCCTGTCAGCCGAGGCAACCGCTGCCTACGAAGGAGCTCGTGCAACCGTGGCCGACTTCATCGGCGCGACCGACCGCAGGGAGATCGTCTTCTGTCGAAATGCACCCGAGGCGATCAACATCGTCGCTAGGAGTTGGGCAGAAGCGAATCTCGAGCAGGGGGACCGCGTGGTGCTGACGGTCATGGAACACCACTCGAACATCGTCCCCTGGCAACAGCTCGCCGAGAAGCGGGGGATCGAGATCGAGTGGATCGGATTGACTGAGAACAGCCAACTCGACCTCGACGCCCTCGACGCCGCTCTCGAAAGGGAACCGAAGTTGGTCGGGGTGACCCATGTCTCGAATGTGCTCGGCACGATCAACCCCCTCTCAGAGATCTCGCGCCGGGCGCATGAAGCAGGTGCACTGGTACTGGCCGACGGCGCACAGGCGGCTCCGAAGTTGCCGCTTTCGATGACCGATCTCGGAGTCGACTTCTACGCGCTAACTGGACACAAGCTCTACGGGCCAACCGGTATCGGGGCGCTCTGGGCCAGGCACGACCTGCTGGATGAGATGCCTCCGTTCATCGGAGGAGGGTCGATGATCAAAAAGGTCACCACCGAGGGCAGCACCTATGCCGAGCCACCGGCACGATTCGAGGCGGGTACCCCTCCCATTTCGCAGGCGATTGGTCTGGCCGCGTCGCTGAGGTGGCTGGAGGGGCTCGGCATGGATGCCGTTCGCGTTCACGAAACCGAGATCGCCGATTACACGCTGCAACGACTCCATGAGGTGCCCGGGCTGCGTGTATTCGGCCCCGCGCCCTCCAGCGAGAGGGTTGGTCCGGTCTCATTCGAGATCGAAGGCATCCATCCGCACGATGTCGCCGAGATCCTCGACCGCCATGCAGTTGCCGTGCGCTCGGGCCACCACTGCGCCCAACCACTGATGGACTACCTCGGCGTGCCTGCAACCACCAGGGCGAGCTTTGCCGTACACACCGACCGGTCAGAGATAGACCGGCTGATCGAAGGCCTGCTCGACGCACGGCGGGTCTTCAAGCTCTGAACGCGTCGGCAAGGTAGTCACACATGGACGAGCTATACCGCGACCAGATTCTCGAGCACTACAAGCGCCCACACAACTTCGGGCGTCTCGACGAGTACGACCTCGACTTCGAAGACACCAACCCGCTCTGTGGAGACGAGCAGCATGTCTTCATCAAGCTCGACGCCGAAGGAAGAGTCGAAGCTGTCTCGTTCGAAGGTCAAGGCTGCGCTATCTCGACCGCGGCAACCTCTCTGCTGACCGACGAGCTGACCGGACTAACACGTGACGAGTTGCTGCAGCTGCCCAAGGAACGGGTGCTCGAGTTGCTCGGGATAGAGATATCCGCCACAAGGATGAAGTGCGCTCTCCTCGGCCTGAAAGCAGTAAAGGGCGCAAGCCTCGGGACCTCTGCCGACTGGGACGACGAAGGAGCACCCGGAGACCCGACCGAATCCGACAGCCTTTGAGTTCGCAGGAGTGTGCGTAGCCACCCCGATAAATTCCGACCTGTAAGGTAGGAATAAGAGATATGAGCGAAACCACCGACAACCCAAGCGCCAGCAAGCCCGAGATGATCGAGGTCTGCGCCGCAACTGATCTGTCTCCCGGTGAGGTGAAGATCGTCGATGGACCCGACGGGATCAAGATCGGCGTCTTCAATTGCGATGGCAAGCTGCTCGCCATCGAGGACCGCTGCTCTCACGACGATGGTCCGCTCGCCGAAGGTACATTCGATGCCACATCCTGCACTGTCGAGTGTCCGAGGCATGGCTCACTCTTCGACCTCGAGACCGGAAAACCCAAGACGCTTCCGGCCTATGAAGCAGTACTCACCTATCCCGTAATTTTGGAAGACGACACAATCAGGCTGGAGGTCTGAACAAATGGCAACTCCTGAACAGGCAGTAACCCAGCGGCCCGCAGAAGAAGAGGGCCTGACCGAGATCAACTCCGATTACAAGGAGAAGTTCGGCTTCTCCGACCCCGAGACCGGATACGTCTACAAGGCACCCAAGGGACTCAGCCGTGAGCTGGTCGAGTCGATCTCCGAATACAAAGATGAGCCTGAGTGGATGCGTGAGTTCCGGCTCAAGGCGCTAGAGCATTTCGAGTCACGACCGACTCCCCAGTGGGGCGCCGACCTAGACCAGATCGATTTCGACGACATCCATTACTTCGTCCGTGCCTCCGAGCGTCCCGAGCGCAGCTGGGACGATGTCCCCGAAGACATCAAAGACACCTTCGACCGCCTGGGGATCCCAGAGGCCGAGAGGCAGTTCCTCGCCGGGGTTGGCGCACAGTACGAATCCGAAGTCGTCTACCACCAGATCAACGAGGAGCTCGAAAAACAGGGTGTGATCTTCCTCGACATGGACACCGCGCTTCGCGAACACGAGGACATCGTTCGTGAGCACTGGGCAACGGTCATCCCGGCCAACGACAACAAGCTCGCAGCGCTCAACTCGGCCGTTTGGTCCGGAGGCTCGTTCGTCTACGTGCCCAAGGGCGTCAAGGTCGAGATGCCTCTGCAGGCCTACTTTCGGATCAACACCGAGAACATGGGCCAGTTCGAGCGCACCCTGATCATCGCCGAGGAGGGCTCGGACGTGCACTACATCGAGGGCTGCACCGCACCGGTTTACTCGACCGACTCGCTGCACTCCGCAGTAGTCGAAATCATCGCCAAGCCAGGTGCGCGGGTCCGCTACACCACCGTCCAGAACTGGTCGCAGAATGTCTACAACCTCGTGACCAAGCGTGCGGTAGCCCACGAAGACGCCACCATGGAGTGGGTCGACTGCAACCTCGGCTCGAAGCTGACCATGAAGTACCCAGCCATCTACCTGATGGGCGAACGTGCTCACGGAGAGATCCTTTCGATCGCCTTTGCCGGCGAGGGACAGCATCAGGATGCAGGCGGCAAGATCGTGCACACCGCACCCAACACGACCTCGTCGATCTTTTCAAAGTCGATCTCGAAGGACGCGGGGCGCACCAGCTACCGAGGACTACTGGAGATCGCCGACGGAGCAACCCAGTCCAAGTCAAAGGTCGTTTGCGACGCCCTGTTGTTGGATGAGAGTTCCCGATCGGATACCTACCCGACCATTCGGATCGGTGAAGACGATGTCGACGTAGGACATGAAGCCACCGTCTCCAAGATCGGCGAGGAACAGGTCTTCTACCTCCAGTCGAGGGGCCTGAGCGAAGAGGAGGCCTCGAAGATGATCGTCAACGGCTTCATCGAGCCGATCACCAAAGAACTGCCGATGGAGTACGCGGTCGAGATGAATCGGCTGATCGAACTCCAGATGGAAGGCTCGATCGGCTGATAGCCGATCGGCCAATCTCGATCCCGACCATGAGCGCACCCGCTCTGCCCACGAAGAAGACTCCCGGCTGGGAATTCACCGAACTGGAGGGGCTGGACGACTCGGTATTCGTACCCGCCAAGCCCGGAGATGCCGATGCCCGGACCAGAGTCGACGCACCGCTGACCGTTCCCGAGGGATCGGTCGAGCTGATCCAGATCGACGGAGGATCGCTGAACGGCGTCGCCAAAGCAGACGGAAAGTCTCCTTCCGAGCCGACCGTCTGCTCGCTCGAGGCAGCCCGAGAGGCCTGGCCCGAGTTGGTCGCAGACAAGCTCGGCACGCTCGTCGACTCGACTGATCCCTTCGTTGCCCGAAACGACGAGACCTGGCGCGGCGGAGCGTTCGTCTACGTGCCCAAGGGCAAACACCTCGAGGGAACGGTCGGGCTTGAAGCGATCCAGTCGAACGCCGATGCAGCCCTCTCCTACCGCACCCTGATCGTTTTGGAGGAGTCGGCTCAAGCTGAGATCTGGGAGCAGTGGCTCACCGCTGATGGGCTCGAAGGGACCACCTTCAACACCGTGACCGAAATCTTCGTCGGCCCCGCCGCCAACCTCAGGTATGTGAACGCACAAGACCTCACTGACAGCGGATGGGTATTCGCCAGCCAGCGAGCCGAGGTGGAGAAGGAAGGTTCGCTGGACTGGGTGTCGCTCGGGTTCGGCGGAGGCGGCGGAAAGGTCCGGATGGACACGCGGCTTGCCGGGCAGGGCTCGGACGCGAAGGTAACCGGTGCCTACGCGGGTAACGGCTCCCAACATCTCGACTTCGACACGACTCAGGTGCATGGAGCCCCCTCCACCACCTCTGATCTCGCCTTTCGCGGAGTGCTCGCCGAAACCGCTACCTCAGTCTGGCGCGGGATGATCCGGGTCGAGCCCGGCGCCCAGCAGACCGATGCCTTCCAGGAAAGTCGGAACCTGCTGCTGTCTAGAGATGCGCACTCTGATGCGATCCCCGGCCTCGAGATAGAGGCCGACGATGTGCGCTGCACCCATGCGGCAGCGGTGGCCCAACTGGACCCAGAGCAGCTGCACTACCTGCGCTCACGCGGTCTGCCAGAGGACAGCGCGCGACAGGTGATCATCGAGGGGTTCCTTGAAGCACTCGTTGAACGCCTCTCCAAAGGTCCCGTCAGGGAACAGGTCTCTGCAGCGCTCGAGAGTCGCCTCGGCGAAATACTCGCCTGAGCCGACCGGACCGGACCGCTGACTAACGGCAGCGGGAGCAGATACCCCGGATCACGACCTCGTGGGCGGCAGCCGTGTGTTTACGCTCTTCCGCCAGATCGTGAATGGCACGCTCGAGCCTCTGATCCTCGAACGGTGTGATCTTTCCGCAGCGCTCGCAGACCAAGTGGTGGTGGTGATCCCCGCCCGGGACGACCGCCTCGAACATCCTCACCCCGTTGCCGAGGTCGGTCTTTTGGATCAGACCCAACCCCTCGAGCGCTTCGAGCGCACGGTAGACACTGGCCATGCCGACGGGATCACCTTCGGCTCTCAGGGAGTCGTGAATCTCCTGAGCTGACCGGCAGCAGCCATGGGTGGCCAACTCTTCGACCACCCGGGTCCGGGCGCCGCCGGACCTCAGTCCAGCGTTGGCTAGAGACTCGAGTGCAACCTCTCGCCACTGCACGCCGAGCGCACTCGGCTTCTTTGCCGCGGTTGCCATTCACGGGATCGTATCGCATCTAAATGATATTGATTATCATTATTGTGATGAATGCGACCAGTCCAAACGCGGCCAGCACAGATGCGCTGACCGTTACCTATTCCTCCGGCAACGCCCTGGAGAACGTATCCCTCGACCTCCCCCGCGGCAGTAGCGTGGCCATCCTCGGGCCCAACGGCGCTGGCAAGACGACTCTGCTCCACTCACTCGCCGGACTGACCAAACCGAGTTCAGGCGAGGTAAGGGTCGAGAGCATGCCGATCGCACTCGTTCCCCAAGAATTGTCGGTCGAGCCGATGTTTCCCGTTACCGCCTCGGATGTGGTGCGCATGGGTCGCTACGGGTCGCTCGGGTTGCTCGGTCGCATGGGCGAACGCGACCGGGAGTTGGTCGAGCAGGCGATCGACCGACTCGAGGTTCGCCCCTTTGCCGAAGAGCGGTTTGGAACTCTCTCCGGAGGCCAGCGCCGCCGTGCCTTGCTTGCGCAGGTCGCCGCTCAAGACGCCAACCTGATCTGCCTCGACGAACCGTTTGCCGGCGTTGACGCACCGACAGTCCAGACGATCCGCCAGCTGATCTCAGACTGGCGCGATGACGGCAGGACCGTGCTGGTAACCACACATGACCTGGAGAGCTCGGCTCGCGACTACGACCTCGTAGTCGCGCTGAATCGTGAAGTAGTCGCCTTCGGTCCGGCAGGAACGACCCTCACCGAAGACGTCTTGACCGAGACCTTCGCCGGACGAATCGCCCGAGTCGGTGACTTCATAGTCGATACGGCCCACCACCATCACGGGGCGGGCTGAACGAGTGGAGTTCATCACCGATCCTTTCAGCCAGCAGTTCATCTGGCAAGCGGCCATCACAGCAGCGCTGGTGGGGATCATCTGCGCTGTAGTCGGCTCATTCGTGGTCTTGCGGGGACTCGCGCTGATGGCCGACAGCCTCGCTCATGGCGTGTTGCCGGGGGTCGCAATCGCCTTCATGATCACCGCCAATCGCGACGGTCTGGAGCCCGACCGTTTGGCGATCACCATCGGCGCGCTCATCGCAGGCCTGGCCACGGCCGCGGGGACCGGAGCGATCCTCAGGCGCTCCAAACTGAATGCCGATACCTCCGCTGCAGTTGCATTCGTTTTCATGCTCTCGCTTGGAGTGGTGCTGATTTCCAGGGTCGAGGGGTATGCGGTCGACCTCAACTCCTTTCTCTTCGGCGATGTACTCGCGGCAAGCCCCGGTGACCTGACCATCTCGGCTGTGCTGTGCGTCCTGGTCTTGATCGTGGTGGCAGTGCTCTATCGCCCACTGCTGCTTCTGTCCTTCGACCCCAAGCGAGCAGCCGCGCTCGGCTTTCGAGTCGCCTGGATCGAGGCGGCTCTGCTGACGCTGATCACGATCGCGGTAGTAGCCGGATTCCTGGTGGTGGGGGCACTGCTCGTGCTCGGGATGCTGCTCGCCCCACCTGCAGCAGGGGCCATGGTCGCCAAACGTCTCCCGGGAATGATGGCCATCGCGTCAGGCATAGCCGTGCTCAGCGCTCCGGTCGGGCTGCTGCTCTCTTGGCATCTCGACCTCGCAGCCGGCGCTTCGATCGTCTTGGTGGCAGTGACATCCTTCATCCTGATCGCGCTGGTCAGGGGAGGCAGGACGTGAAGCGCCTGCTGGTCGCGACGCTTCTTGGCCTAGTTCTTACTGCGGCGGGCTGCGGATCCTCTGCCGACAACGGCAGACGAGTAGTCGCCACCACCTCGATTCTTGCCGAGATAACTCAGCGCGTTGCCGGTTCTGGAACCGAGGTTGAACAACTCATCCCCGACGGCGCAAGCCCTCATGACTTCCAGTTGTCGGCCAAGGAGCGCGCTCTGGTCAACGGTGCGGGCCTCGTGATCGCAAACGGAGGTGGGCTGGAGGCAGGGTTGTCGCTGGACTCGCTGGCGGAAGCACCGTATGAGCTGATCGATCATGTCGGCCCATTGATCCGCTCCGCACCCGACGGACAGCCTGATCCCCATGTGTGGATGAATCCGGAGCGTGTCGCAGCCGCGCTGCCCTCGATTGCCGAAACGCTGACGAGGCTCGACCCCGACGGCGCCGCCGGATATCGGAGCAGGGCCAGAAGCTATGCAGAGGAGCTGACCGGTCTGGGCGAGCGAATGGCAACGATTCTCGCCAAGGTGCCAGAGAAGAATCGCAACCTCGTCACCTCGCACGACTCTCTCGCCTACTTCGCTCAACGATTCAACTTCGAGGTGGTGGCCACGCCCTTCCCCTCCAGCGGACCCGAGGCCGAGGCAAGCGCAGCTTCGGTAGATGAGGTCGAGCGCACCATCGAGCAGACCCAGGTTCCTGCGGTGTTTCCGGAGGCAGACTCGAACCCGGCGATCCTCCGCGGGATTGCCGAACGAACCGGCGTGAGGGTGGTCCTGGGACTCAGAGTCGAATCGCCCGGTCCGGATGGCTACTCCGTGATGCTGCTCGATGACGCTCGATTGATAGCCGGAGGGCTCTCCGAGTGAAGAGCAGGCACACCGCACTCCTGGTACTTGCAGCCTCTCTGCTAGCTCTGGTCGGCTGCGGCGGACTGGATGCCGAGACGTTTACCGAGCAGGTCCGGCAGCAGGGCGTCGGGATCGAACTCGGTCAAGAACTCCGCTCCGAAGAGGATGGAGTGAAAGTCTACGACTTCCGGATTGCCCCGATTGATTCGACCAGCACCGAGGCGCGGGGAACTATCGAGGTGTTCGACTCGGAAAAGGCGGCAACCGACGGCTGGACCCGTTGCCTGGCCGCTGCGGACCTCACTTGCTACCGGGCAGGCGAGATAGTCGTGGTGCTGCCGAGCGACGGGCTCGAAGAGCGCAGGCTCGCGGCGGCGATGCAGCGCCTCCAGAAGTGACAGCCCTCGGATCAGGCGTTGCCGTATGAGAGCAGGAACAACCCGAGGCAGGTGAAACCAACCATCACCGCAAGCATCCAGTACTGGGAACGGAAGGCCATCTGCGGATCGCGATACGTGGCGATTGCCCTGTCGTGTGCCAGCGCCAGTCCTGTGATGTGCCCGATCAGCAAGGCTGCCACCTGCACGTACCAGACGACGGAGTTACCGATCACGCCGTAATCGATTCCGGCATCTGCTCCTCCGAAGAGATTCGAGCCGACTCCCAGCGGATCCGAGAGAAGATAGGTGAACTGCGCCTGCTCCTGGAAGACGAGGAAGCTGAAGTAGTGCGCCACCAGGTAGGCGAGCGCGATAGGGATCAACGTGTGAGAGAAGGAACGCATCAGTGTCTTGACAGGCGGCGACCCCTTGACCGTGTGCATCCCCTTGATCCCGAGCGCGAAAAGAGCCGAGACCCCGATCAGCACGACCGCCATCCAGACCGTGCCGGCGAGACGGAACGAAGTGAGACCGCTCAACCCCGAGTCGATCAGTGCGCTGGTCGTCGAACTGATCACGCTTTGAAGGGCGCCCTCCTGGGCACCGTCGAAGGTAGTGATCCCGATCGCAACCAAAACAAGCGCGGTAGAGCCACCGGGAGTCATCCACGAGGCGGCGCCCGAGAGGAACCGACGCACGCCGAGGCTTCCGTTCTCCATCGAAAGGGATGAGAGCCGGGAAAACATTTCGAAGTAAACCGCGAAACCCTCTCCCCTCTCGCACCAAGTCCGGATTCCGAACAAGTACATCCCGACGAAGGTCCAGGCGCTGTATGCAAGGGTGAGGATGGCGATCGTCTTCGGGGTCAAGAGGGTAATACCGCCACCGCCGATCAGCTCCAGCCAACCGAAGAGCACCAGGATCACAACCGCGGGCCAGCGACCCAGGCGATCGGGATATGCAAGACCGGCGCCTCTCAGGCCTATCGATCGGGAAGACCGCGAGACCAGCTCCGCAACGGCCTTCCAGGGACTGAGGTAGGAGAAGACATTCCCGAACACCGCGCTGACCAGCGGCATCCCGATCCAGAAGGTGATGAAGACGAAGGTAACCGAGAAATTGAGAGCCGAATCCTCGGTTCCAGCGAGCCCTGAATAGACGACCAGAAACAGGCAGAGAACTCCGAAAAGGCCCGCCAAGACCCTCGTTACGGGTCCGCAACACAGACGGCTGACGAAAAGCGGAAGCGACCGCCACTGCTCTCTCTGGAGGCGCGGTTTCTGCCAGAGGACCGCAAAGAGCGCAAACGAGATGATCAGCACCAGTGACGCCCCCCAGGCGAAAAGCCAGACCGGGATGGGGAGATCGCTGCGACCCTGCAGCGCGTGAGCAGCCGCCAGATCGGGCAGCGCAAGCGCTGTCGCCGCCCCCGAAAGAGCGACGACAGCGGATAAGCGCCTTGTCAGGGGGTCGGTCAGCCCGGACTCACTTCGAGGGTCGCCACCAAGGCAGCGGAGCCCGACGTCGAGTGAGCCTCGATCTCGTAGGAGCCCTCGAGATCTGCCGCGAAGGAGAACTTCAGCGGTTTAGTGCCGTCTGCC
This sequence comes from Thermoleophilales bacterium, assembly GCA_040375675.1. Lineage (GTDB taxonomy): Bacteria > Actinomycetota > Thermoleophilia > Solirubrobacterales > 70-9 > CAIUSP01. Next base: position 37,594 of record JBEIRY010000005.1, read on the forward strand.
TCCTTGTCAATCTCGTAGCCGTGGACGTGGATCTCCTCCTCTGATCCGTCAGGGATCACGGTGAAGGTCACCTGCTCACCCTTGCTGTAGCGGAGCGTCTTGGGACCGCCAACCGGCTCGCCGCCCTTCAGTTTGATCACCAGCCCATTCGCATCTGCCTTCTCTGCAGCGGTCGTGGTGTTGGAACCGGAATCAGATCCGCTTCCCCCTCTCAATACGAAGAAGAGAATGATCGCGACCGCGACCGCTCCTGCGACCAACAGAAAACCCCGTGTCTTTGAATTCATCACATGCCTTTCGATCAGATCGCTCCGCGGACGCAGAGCGATCGTTGGGTATACCCGCCGGTGCGGGACACAACGGCTAGATCGAAAGGGCGGGCGGGGGTCTTACCGCAAGACCGCACGCCATCAAGAGTTCGAAGCCGGAAACAAACAGACCGTGGCCCCGTTGCGCGGAGCCGAGGGTCGACGGTGCTCTCTTGCGCGGCGGAGAAGGCACCTCCGAGGTCAGGTGGCGATCGAGACCACACAGGGTCGCCAGCAGCAGAATCGTGCAGGCGGCGCATGTCAGGACGAGGGCAACAATCATGCCCTCAGACTAGCGCCCGGGTCTTACGGCCCGGGCGCTGGTCGAAACGGGTTTACAGCGACGGATCGCTCAGGCGACGCCGTCGAGCAGACGCCAGTTGGCCTTGAAGGCCTCCTCGGCAGCAGCGACTACCTCGTCGGCCTGCTCCGGGGACATCTCCTCCTCGATCAGACGCTTGGCCTGATCAGCGTGGGCGACATCCATCGTCTGGTGAACCTCGAAGTACTCGACTCCGGGTCCGCCCTCCATGTCGTAAAACGCTGCAAGGCCTTCGATCTTGGTCCTCGAGATCTCCGGCTGACCGCTCTCGATTGCATACAGACGCGCAAGCGAGGCGAGGTAGCCATCGTCGGCGGTCCAGGAATCGACGCACTCGGTGGTCTCGGCATTTGGCTGGGCGCCGATCGTGCCTCCGGTTGCCTCGATGAACTGGTCCCACATCCCGACGTGCTCGTTCTCCTCGACGGCGTGACGCTCGAGCTCCGCCTGACGCTTCTCGGGAGCCTGATCGGCAGCACGCTCGGAGAGAGTGGCAATCGCCTGGGTTGCGTAGCGGTACTGGCCTGCATAGCGGGCCAACTCGTCCATGGTCAACTCTCCGGCCGACCACCGCTGGTAGAAGGGATGCTGGAGCACGTCGTAGCGCGCCCTAGCCTGCTCAATTCGATCGAAGATTGTCTCGTTCACTTGGAACACTCCTCTCGTTTCCTGTTGATGGTCGGTGAGATTTCACCGGAGGGGCATTCTAACCGGGCCGAACACGGAGCCTTCGGATATCGCGCCGCAGAGCACCTCTCGCATCTGGAATCCTCGCAACGTGCGACCTTCTGAGCCTTACATACCAGTACCTCCGTGGCCTCCGGGAACCGAATGGGTAGGGGGCCCGATACCCGCGATGGAGGCTGTGACCTCGCGCAAACCGGCGCTGGTGCACTTCTTCGACGCAGCCCAGATGAACAGTCTCCGCTCCCTCCCCTATATCCGAGCCTGGTCGGAGCGGTATCAGCCGCTCGGTCTTGCTGTCTACGGGGTCCACACGCCACGCTGGCCGCTGACCGAAGATCCACAACAGGCGCGTGCGGCGGTCGAGTCGCTCGCGCTTGCGCACCCGGTAGCACTCGACTCCGGGCGTGCGATCTGGCGCGACTACGGTTGCCACGGCTGGCCCCACTTCTTCCTCTGGAAACAGGGTGGCTGGCTGGCTTGGTCGCAGTTGGGAGAGGGTGACTATGAAGCGCTCGAAGCTGCGATCCGTGAGGCCCTCGAGGAGGCCGATCGCCTGCCCGCTGAAGGCTGGCCTGATCTGATGCCGCCGATCCGCGAATCCGACCGCGCCGGAGCGCAGCTCATCCCACCTAGCGAAGAGATGCTGATCGGTGGATCGCTCGAAACGCCGTGGTCACCTGATCGCGAGGGGGCCACGATCGAAGCCTCGTATCAGGGCGCCGGTGCGTACGCCTCCGTCGGCGGCACAGGCGAAATCACATTCTCGGTCGATGGCGGAGAGTCGATGCGGGCACAGGTCTCGGGTCCACAGTTGATCGAGCTGGCCGTACATGAGACGAGTGGAGAGCACACCCTGAACCTGACCCCTGAGTTGGGAATTCAGATCTACTCGCTCAGCTTCGCACCCGGCCTGGCCTGAGCCAGTCAGGTGCTGGCGATCTCTTCGCGGATCTTGGCGGGGAGCATGAACCGGACATCCTCGTCGACCACCCGAAGCTCGTCGATGTCCTCTACGCCCCTGTCTTTGAAGAACCCGACCAGACTGTCCACCAACTCTTCGGGAGCACTTGCGCCCGAGGTGATCCCGACCGTCTTCATTCCCTCGAGCCAGGCTTCCTCGACCTCGGTGTGGTTGTCGATCAGATAAGAGTCACAGCCGAGCTCACGGGCAACCTCTACGAGGCGGTTCGAGTTGGACGAGTTGGTCGAGCCGATGACCAACACCAGGTCGCAGTGCTTGGCCAACTCCTTGACAGCGCGCTGACGGTTGGTGGTCGCGTAACAGATGTCGTCGGTCTTCGGACCGGTGATCTCGGGAAAACGCTCCTTCAACTTGGCGATGATCTCCGAGGTCTCATCCACCGAGAGAGTCGTTTGAGTGATGTAGGCAATACGAGATGGGTCCTCTACCTCGAGCGCCTCGGCATCTTCCACCGTCTGGACGAGAATGATGCTGTCAGGGGCCTCCCCTGTGGTTCCCTCGACCTCCTCATGACCCTCGTGACCTACCAGGACGATCGTGTATCCCTCATCGGCGAACTTGCGCGCCTCGACGTGGACCTTGGTGACCAGAGGGCAGGTCGCATCGATCGTGCGCAGGCTGCGGTCCTTCGCGTTTTCATGGACGCTCGGAGCGACGCCATGAGCGGAGAAGACGACCAACTCTCCCTCCGGCACCTCGGTCTCTTCTTCGACGAAGATCGCGCCGCGCTTTTCGAGCTGTTCGACCACGTGCTTGTTGTGGACGATCTCTTTGCGTACGTAGACCGGCTTGCCGTGGATGTCGAGGGCGTGCTCGACCGTCTGGACCGCACGGTCCACCCCGGCGCAATAGCCGCGAGGGGCTGCCAGCAATACCTTGTCCGGCGCGTTGCGTTTTTCTTCTGAAGGAGCGATGCAGACAGGTTACCGGCGAGCCCTCGGGCACCACTCATCGCACTACCGGCGGTAAAGTTGTCGCTTATGGCACAAGGTCACATGGAACGCCTTACCGGTCTCGACGTCTCCTTCCTCACCAACGAGAAGGGCGGCAGCTACATGCACGTCGGCGGCTGTCTGATCTTCGAAGGACCGGCGCCCGAATACGTCGACTTCGCCGACCACATCGAACAGCGACTGGCTTCGATTCCGCGGTACCGGCAGCGCCTTTCATTTCCCCCGATGAACATGGGACGGCCGTTCTGGACCGACGACCCCCACTTCAACATCCGCTACCACGTTCGTCACACCGCGCTGCCTGAACCGGGAAGCGAAGAGCAGCTGAAGAATCTCACGGCCCGGCTCTTTTCACAAAAGCTCGATCGAACCAAACCGCTCTGGGAGATGTATCTGGTCCTTGGTCTCGAAGACAACCGCTTTGCGCTGATCAACAA
>JBEIRY010000014.1:0-30255 GCA_040375675.1 Thermoleophilales bacterium
AGTTCGAAGCCGACGAGCGCTGGGCCGCCTGAGCGGCGCCGCGAAACTCCTTAGGACTGTCGACTAACTCGAGTAGTCGAAGAAGCCCGCGCCGGACTTGCGGCCGAGCTTGCCTTCGCCGATCAACTCGGCGAGCCGCTCAGGGGGCTTGTGCGCCTCGTCGCCGCTTTCGGCATAGAGAGCCTCACCGATCGCCTGCGACACGTCCAACCCGACCAGATCCAGCAGCGCCAACGGACCGAGCGGATGTGCAGCGCCGAGGTTCATGCAGCTGTCGACATCTTCTGCCGGCATCCCCGAGGCGGTCTGGAAGCGCACCGCATCGAACAGATACGGGAAGAGAAGCCGGTTGACCACGAACCCCGCGGTGTCCGGCACCGGCACGACCGTCTTGCCTATCGCCTCGCACCAAGCGGTGGCGCGATCGGAGATACCGTCCTTCGAGCCGTCGAGCACGCAGAGCTCGACCAGGTCCATACGGGGGACGGGGTTGAAGGGATGGAGTCCGAATACCCGATCACCGTGGCCCGAGGCCTCACCGATTGCGGCAACACCGAGCGAAGAAGTGGTGGTCGCGAGATCGGCGTCGGGAAGTGCCTCGCCGAGTGCCGCCAGCAGCTCACCCTTGGCCGAGACCTCCTCGACGATCGCCTCGACCACGAGGTCGCATCCGTCGAGATCGGCGCGATCGGTGGTGACCTTCACCTTGGCTGCGTCGGCGCCCTCGAGCCTGCCGGCGAACTTCTCGATCGAAGCCTTGGCCCGCTCAGCTGACTCGTCGGAGCGGGCCAGCACTACGACGTCGTCGCCGGTCGTGGAGGCAACAGCGGCGAGGCCACACGCGATGGTGCCGGTGCCTGCGATTGCGACTTTGTCGTACCCGTTGGCCATTTCTCTCGGAGTGTGTATCACCTGAGGCGAAGTGATGCCGCGCCGGTCCGCCTCCGTGAGTAGCCTTCTCGAACCTTGCTTCGCTCAATTTCCAAGTTCGCTGCCGGTCGACGTACCAAATGGGTGGTCCTCGGCGTCTGGATAATCGCGGCCCTCTTGCTGGGTCCGCTACAGCCCGAGCTTCAGAAGAACACCACCAACGAGAACTCCGACTTCCTGCCGAAGTCCTCGGAGTCGACCAAGGTCAACGATCTGCTGCAGGAGAAGTTCCCGAACGGCCGCGAGGTCGACTCGCTGATCGCCTATACGACCGCCTCGGGTTCGCCGTTGACCGCGCAGGACAAAGCGAAGATCCAGAAGGACATCGACGCCGTGTGTGCGCTGCGCGGCAAGAAGACCAAAGAGGTCCCGAAGCTGATCACGATCATCTCGCCCTTCACCGGGCCCAACTGCCCCGCCAGGGCTGCGGTTGCAGGTTCGCCGGCCGATGCGAAACAGGCTTCGTCGAGCGAGATCGCCTCGGCAAAGGCTCAGCTGATCTCGAAGGATCAGAGCACCGCGCTGGTCCTGGTGCGGACCAACGCCGAGTCGAGCACCGGAATCCTCAAGACGGTCAAGGTCCTGCGCGACAACACGCCGGGACCCGACGCCAAGCCGCTCGAGTCGTACGTGACCGGGATCGGCGGGGTCGTGGCGGATTCGATCGAGGTCTTCGAGGGGCTCGACGCGACCCTCCTGCTGGTGACCGTCTCGCTGGTCTTGATCTTGTTGCTCTTGATCTATCGCTCTCCGGTTATCGCTTTGGTGCCGCTCTTCGTAGTCGGTTTGGCGTACGTGATCGCAGCTGCAGTGGTGCTGGGCTTGATCAAGGCAGGGGCGTTCAAGGTGAACGGGCAGACGACGAGCCTTCTGATCGTGTTGATGTTCGGCGCGGGTACCGACTACTGCCTTCTGATCGTGGCGAGGTTCAAGGAGGAGCTGCGAAAGACGGCCGACAAACACGAGGCGATGGCGCGTGCGACCGAGCGCACAGCCCCCGCGATCCTCTCGGCCGGCGGCACCGTGGTGCTGGCGATGCTGGTCTTGCTGCTGGCCAACTACAAGGGCACCGCGACCCTCGGACCGACCCTGGCAATCGGCGTTGCGATCATGGTCCTTGCCGGCCTGACGCTCCTTCCCGCGCTCCTTGCCATCCTCGGCCGCAAGGCCTTCTGGCCCGCGGTTCCGAAGGAGGGCAGTAGCGGAGTCGGAAAGGTCCAGTTCTGGCACCGGGTCGGGCACTTCGTGCACGACCACCACATCTTCGTGATGATCGCCGTGATCGTGCTGTTGGTGGTGGGCTCGCTCGGCAACCTGAAGCCGCGTGGCACGCTCGACTTCGGTGAGGGATTCCGTGATCCGCCCGAGTCGGTTCTCGGACAAGACTTGATCAAGGAGAAGCTCTCGGGTGGCGAGACGGCACCGACCGAGGCGGTCGTTGCGGCATCGATTGCACCCAAGGTGACCGATGCCCTGAAGCAGGTCGACGGCGTCTCTCAGGTGGTGCCGTCCGAGATTTCGCAAGACAAGAAGTACGCCCAGCTCTCGGTCACCCTGACGGCCAACCCGTTCTCGGATACAGCGGCCGACACCATCCCGAAGCTCCGCGATGCCGCTCACGCCGCCGCGGGTGGTCAGTTGGCGCTGGTAGGTGGCTCGACGGCCGAGAACTACGACACATCCAACACGCTCAGAGCCGACGCCAAGTTCATCGTTCCGCTGATCCTCTTGGTGATCTTCCTGATCCTCTGCTTCCTGCTGCGAGCGGTGGTCGCTCCTGCGTACCTCGTCTTCACCGTGATCCTCTCGTTTGCCTTTGCCCTGGGGGCCAGCTACCTGATCTTCGACTGGCTGCTCGGCCAAGGCTCATCTGATGCCGGGTTACCTACCTTCGCCTTCATCTTCCTGGTTGCGCTGGGCGTGGACTACAACATCTTCCTGATGTCGCGCATCCGCGAGGAGGCCGAACACGAGGAGACCAAGGAGGCCGTGATCGAGGGCCTCGAGAAGACCGGCGGCGTTATCTCGAGCGCCGGCCTGATCCTCGCCGGAACCTTTGCCTCTCTTTGCGCCCTGCCGCTGGAGGCGCTCTTCCAGATCGGTTTCGTGGTCGCGTTCGGACTGCTGGTCGACACCTTCATCGTCAGGACCCTGCTGGTTCCTTCGATCGCATTCCAGTTCGACGAGAAGAACTGGTGGCCGAGCAAGATCGAGCACAAGCCGCGACCCAAGCCGCGTAAGACTGCCGTGAAGGCCAAGCCGAAAGCCAAAGCCAAGTCCAGAGCGAAAAAGAAGTCCTGACCGCGGATATATTCTCGTCGAGTTGACTCGCGAGTCAACTTTTCGGGTAGGTTTCACCTACAAGGTTTCACGCAATCGCCTGATTACCTCAACGGGTACGGGCGCTCACCCAAACCAACGGAGGAGTTCAAGTGGCTGAAGGAAAGTTCCAGGGCCGTGAGGTCGTAATCGTCGAAGCAGCTCGCACCCCGATCGGGCGAGGTCATCCCGAGAAGGGCTACTACAAGGACCTGCACCCCTCGAACCTGCTCGCCAAGGCATACACCGGCGTGATCGAGCGGGCCGGAATCGACCCGGCCGAGGTGGAAGATGTCTCAGCCGGTTGCGTGGGGCAGTTCGGCGAGCAGGGCCTGAACATCGCCCGTAATGCCTGGCTCGAGGCAGGGCTTCCGATCGAGACCCCGGCTGCCACGGTGGATCGTCAGTGCGGCTCGGCACAGCAGGCCGTCAACTACGCCGCTGCGATGATCGCCTCCGGCGTCCACGATGTCGCGATCGGCGGCGGTGTGGAGCACATGGGCCACATCTCATTTGCCGACACCTTCTCGGTGATGGAAGAGCACGGAATGGCCTTCTCTCCCGAGCTGATGGAGAAGTACAACCTGGTTCCCCAGGGAATCTCGGCCGAGATGATCGCCGACAAGTGGGAGATCCCTCGTTCCGAGCTGGACGAGCTCGGAGTGCGCTCCCACCAGCTGGCCCATCAGGCAACCGAGGAGGGCCGCTTCGAGCGGGAGATCCTCCCGGTTCAGGTAAACGGGGACACCTATGAGACCGATCAGGGAATCCGCCCCGAGACCGATCTCGAGACCCTCTCCAACCTGAAGCCCGCTTTCAAAGAGGACGGCAAGATCACTGCCGGTAACTCCTCGCAGGTGTCTGACGGCGCAGCTGCCATCTTGCTGATGACCCGCGAGAAGGCCGACGAGTTGGGCCTGAAGCCGCGCGCGCGGATCAAGGATCAGACGACCGTGGGTGTGGACCCGGTGATGATGCTCACCGGCCCGATTCCCGCAACCCAGAAGATCCTCGACCGAAACGGGATGAAGATGTCAGACATCGATCTGGTCGAGGTCAACGAGGCGTTCGCTTCCGTTCTCGCGGCTTGGCGTCGTGAGCTCGAGCCCGACATGGACACGGTCAACGTGAACGGCGGAGCGATCGCTCTCGGTCACCCGCTCGGATCGACCGGTGCGCGTCTGATCACCACCCTGCTGCACGAGATGGAGCGCTCCGACAAGGAGACCGGTCTCGTGACCATGTGCTGCGGTGGCGGTCTTGGTACCGGCACGCTGATCGAAAGGGTCTAGCCGCACAGGTATCGGCGCGCGGGTCCTGACGGCTCTGAGTGAGCCGTTGGGGCTCGGCGCTAGTGGCCGGCGCCGGTGCCGCTGCGCGGATCACCGGTGAACTCGGCCAGCTGAGTGAGTCGCTCGATCTGCTTTTCGCCCTCGACCCGTACCGGGTCGCCTTCTGGCAGCCCTTCGATCATCTGGGCAATCCGGTTTCGGACCTGGAGCGAGAAGTGCGGGGTAGAGGGGCCGGCGAGGGCACGGATGTCCTCGACCGTGATCGGTCGTTCGCCGGTAAGCCTGTCTGCGCGCTCTAGTTCGCTCACGGCTTCATCTTCGCATCTCCTTTCACCGAAAAGCCCCCGCCCGCGGGAGTTTCGGTCCAAGACGGTTCGCAGAAGTATTAGCGTCCACACACATTTGCTAGCCTGATCTGGACATAGCCGAGTTCCTGGCCGCCTGACGGCCGGGGAACGGGGGACCCAGGTTTCTGGGGCGAAAGGCTTCTCCCACATAGAAGCCGAGCGTTGATCAAAGTAGGAAACGCGAGCCCGACAGCTAACTCCGTAGGCACCGGTATCGCCAACGATTTCGAATGACCGAATACGAGACCAGTCACAAGCGACCCCATGCGAGCACCCGTGTGCTCTTGTTCGTCGTTGCCGTGTTCGCGGCGGTGACTCTGCCGACTGCGGCCTTCGGTGCCAAGTCACTGCAGGAGCGCTACGACCAGACACAGTCGCAGGTGGATCAGGCACGACAGAAGGAGGGGGTTCTCACCTCGCAGATCTCGACCGAGTCGAGACAGTTGGCCACTCTCACCTCTGAGGTCAACGCTCTCAAGTCGCACGAGGCCGAAGTCGTGGCAAAGCTCGAGGCCAAGCAAAAGGAGCTCCGCGCCGAACAGCACAAGCTGAATCGCACCAAGACCCGACTCGAGCGCTCGATTGCGATCCTCGAGATGAGGCTCGTAGATATGTACAAGAGCGGCGAGCCGGATCTGGTCACGGTGGTCCTGCGCTCGAACGGGTTCGACGACCTGGTCGAGCGGGCCGACTATCTGCAGGCGATCAAGTCACAGGACGACCACATCGTGGTCAGCGTGACCGAGATGCGAAATCAGATTGCCGAGGTCGTCCAGAAGATCCGAAAGGCGCGCGATGCGATCAAGGCCAATCGCCTGGAGCTGAAGAAGGCGCGCGAGGCTCTGGAGAGCAAGCAGGCAGCGTTGGCCGCCGCCCGCGCGGCGCACAAGGAGACCCTCGCCGCTGTATCGGAACATCGTCAGGAGCTGGAGGGCGATCTCTCCGACATGTCCGCGCAGATCGCCGAGCAGCTCGGCGGCTACGTTGGTCCGATCCAGCCGGGTGCTGCAGGGTTCATCTGGCCGGTCAGCGGCTCGGTCGTCTCTCCGTTCGGAATGCGCTGGGGCCGCATGCACGAGGGTGTCGACATCGCGGCACCATCGGGCACCGCGATCCGCGCGGCGAAGGCCGGCACGATCGTGCTCGCTTCTTGGTACGGCGGCTATGGCCAGTACACCTGCATCGATCACGGCGGTGGGCTCTCGACCTGTTACGCCCATCAGTCCCGCTTTGCGCGCACCAGTGGGCATGTCGCTCAGGGCGAGATCATCGGCTACGTAGGCTGCACCGGTCACTGCTACGGCGACCACCTGCACTTCGAGGTCAGGATCGGCGGTTCCCCGACCGATCCGATGGCTTACCTCTAAGCCCTCAGATTCTTTCCCCTACCCACTCGAGGCTCTCGGCCTGTAGGTCCGGATCGTGTTGGAGGGAGCGATGGTCTCCGCCCGGGACCTCGATCAGGCGTTTCGGCTCCCCGGCAGCCTCGTAGAGAGCACGGCTGTGGGTAATCGGAACCTGCTCGTCGCCTTCTGCGTGGAGCAAGAGCAGGGGGCGACCGGCCAGATCCGAGATCTCTTCGATCAATGCGTGTTGTTCGATCCAGCGCTCGATCGCCGGCAGATCCGCAACCCGGATCTCGAATGCACCTGCCTTGAGACCCATCAGTAACCCTTGCTCTGGCGCAGGGCAGACCGCGATCGCTCCGGCCACCTCCATCGAGGAGCAGGCCGCATAGAGGGCAAGCGCTCCGCCCATGCTCGAGCCTCGCACGATCACGCGGGCGGGGTCCACATCGGCCCGGGCGCGCAGAAGCTCGACCATCGCGACGACATCGGCGACTGCGTGGTCGTCGAGGCCTGGCTCAGTTTCGCCGTGCCCGCGCGCGTCGAAAGCGAGCGCCACCCAGCCCATCGAGGCCGCCAGCACCGCGAAGTCGGAGTGGTTTTCCTTGCACGAGCCTGCGCCGTGGCAGACGACCACTCCCGGCCGCGCTCCGGTGAACTGCGTTGGATCGGGAGTCCAGAGGTGCCATGCGATCCCGTCGGCGCTGCCTCTCTCACTCGGGGGTGGCGTTTCGGGCATGCAGGGATTTTCGCCAAAACGCAGGGCTTCGTGTCACCCGGCACGCCTGTTGCCGTCACAATGCTCCTCATGCCTGCGAAAGCCGAAAAGGCCGAGAAAGCAAAGGCACCGTCAGATCCGGTGGCGGCATCGCCTGCCTGGCCTACCGATTCCCGTACCAACGATCAGGGGCACCTCGAGGTTGGTGGCTGCGATCTGGTCGAGCTGGCCTCGGAGGTCGGTACCCCCGCCTACGTATACGCCGAGAAGGACATGCGGGACCGCGCACGGGAGTACCTCGAGGCGTTCCAACGGCACGGTGGCGATACCGAGGTGCTTTTTGCGAGCAAGTCGTTCCCCTGCATCGCCAGTTATCGGCTCTTCCGAGAGGAGGGTCTCTCGGTCGATGTCGCCTCCGGCGGAGAGCTGACCATGGCACTCGAGGCCGGTTTCGACCCGGCACGGATCCACATGCACGGCAACAACAAGTCGGCAGAAGAGCTGCGCCTCGCGCTCGATTCGGGAATCGGATACATCGTCTGCGACTCGGCCGACGAGATCCGACTGATCGAGGAGATCGCCGAGCGGCCACAGGATGTGCTGATCCGCGTCACCCCGGGCATCGACCCAGACACCCACGAGTACATCTCGACCGGTGGCTCGGGCTCGAAGTTCGGGTTCGACCTCGCAACCGGCGAGGCTGCAAGAGCGCTCGAGTTGCTCGGCGACTGCGCGAACCTGAATCTGGTCGGACTCCACGCTCACATCGGATCTCAACTCTTCGATCTCGACTCATACGAGAGTGCGATCGCCGCAATAGGCGAGTTCAGCCGCGAGCACTCTCTCGATCCGGAGATCGTCAATGTCGGAGGCGGTCTTGCCGTCGCCTATCTCGATTCGCAGGATCCGCCGTCGATCGACGAATACGCCGCGCTCAAGTGCGAAGCGGTGAGAAAGGCTTTCGGCGCTGCACCGCGGATTGCGGTGGAACCGGGAAGGTCGCTGGTCGGGACCGCTGGGGTCACTGTCTATCGGGTAGGAACCACCAAACAGGCCGGGGTGAAGCGCATCGTCGCTGTAGACGGGGGGATGTCAGACAACCTTCGCCCGATGCTCTACGACGCCCGCTATCAGGCGGCGTTGGCGGATCGTCCGAACGCAGAAGCCAGCGAGGAGGTCACGGTGGTCGGCAAACACTGCGAGTCCGGCGATGTCCTGATCGAGGCGGCACCCCTGCCCGAGGTAGCCCCCGGTGATCTGCTGGTGGTGGCTGCAACCGGGGCCTATGGTCACGCGATGGCGAACAACTACAACGGCATCCCCCGACCGCCGGTCGTCTTCTGCGGCGACGGCGAAGCGAGGGTAGTGGTCAGGCGCGAGACCTGGCAGGAGTTGACCGGGAGGGACGCCTGACCATGGGTGAGAGCGTGAAGATCGGTCTGCTCGGCCGCGGCACCGTAGGCGCCGCCTTCGAGGAGTTGCTCGGCGAGCGAGCCGATGCCATTGCCGCTGCAACCGGCAGGCAACCGGAGGTATCTGGAGTCCTGACCACCAGCAGCGGTGATTTCGATCAGATCCTCGCCGACAGCGACGTGATCGTGGAGTTGATCGGCGGGATCGAGCCTGCACGCGAGTACGTACTCGCCGCGCTGTCGCAGGGCAAGGCCGTGATCACCGCCAACAAGCAGCTCGTGGCGCAGCACGGTGAGGAGTTGTTCGCAGCGGCGCGCGAGAACGGGGCTCAACTCCGCTTCGAGGCTGCAGTTGCCGGTGCGATCCCGATCGTACGAGTCATCTCCGAGAGCGTGGGGGAGATAGAGATCGACCGCGTCTACGGAATCGTCAACGGCACCACCAACTTCATCCTGACCGAGATGGCCCGCACCGGTGCCAGCTACGACGACGCACTTGCCGACGCCAAGGAGCTCGGATATGCAGAGTCCGACCCGACCGATGACGTGACCGGAGCCGACGCTGCAGCCAAGATGGCGATACTCGCAAGACTGGCATTCGGTGTGTCGGTGGATCTCGACGATGTCTCGTGTGCGGGAATCGATGAGATCCGCCCCGACGACCGAGCCTACGCAAAGGAGCTCGGCCTCTCGTTGAAACTCCTCGGAATCGCAGAGCGCTCCGCCGACGGCGTGTCGGTGAGCGTCTTCCCCTGCTTCCTCTATCCCGGTCATCCGCTGGCGCCGGTCGAGGGCGCGTTCAACGCGGTCACCCTCTTTGCACCTCAGATCAACGAGATCACCCTCTCCGGACCGGGTGCGGGTGGCCCGGAGACCGCATCGGCAGTTCTCGGCGATCTCGTATCGGTCCTTTCCGGGGGATCGCCGCTGCCGCCAGAGGCCTCCCCGGCCAAGATGGCATCTGATCGTTCTTCAGCCTTCTATCTGCACCTCGAGGTGGCAGATCAACCGGGAGTTCTCGCCAGCGTCGCCGAGGTGCTCGGCAGGCATGGCATTTCGGTTCGCAGCGTCGTTCAGCGCGGGCTCGGTGAGGACGCAAGGCTCGTGATGGTCATGCACGAGGTGCCAGAGAAGGATTTCGCTGCAGCGATGGATGAGCTTGGCAAGCTCGACTTCATGCGCTCGGCTCCCCGCTCGATCCGGGTGATAGAGCAGGAGGCACGGCCATGACGGTGCCGTTGATCGAGCGCTACCGCGATCGTCTGCCGGTTCCCGCCGATGCAGAGATCGTGACGCTGTACGAGGGCTCGACGCCCTTGATCGAGGCACCAAAGCTCTCAGAGAAGATCGGCGCCAGGATCCTGCTGAAGTTCGAGGGGCTCAACCCCACGGGTTCATTCAAAGATCGTGGCATGACCATGGCCGTGACCATGGCCAAGGCCGAGGGAGCGAAGGCCGTGATCTGCGCATCCACCGGCAATACCGCGGCGAGCGCAAGCGCGTACGCAGCTCGCGCTGGTCTGCACGGGGTGGTGATCGTTCCTGAAGGAAAGATCGCTGCCGGCAAACTGGCGCAGTCTCTGATGCACGGCGCAAAGGTGATCTCGCTCAAGGGCAACTTCGACCAGGCGCTCGACATCGTGCGCGACCTGACCGAAAAGCACCCGATCGCGCTGGTCAACTCGATCAACCCGCACAGGCTCGAGGGGCAGAAGACCGCTGCCTTCGAGATCTGCGATGAACTCGGCGGCCCGCCTGATGCGCTTGCGATCCCGGTTGGAAACGGTGGCAATGTGACCGCGTACTGGAAGGGGTTCCAGGAGTACGACACCGCGCCGCTGCTCTACGGCTTCCAGGCGGAGGGCGCGGCACCGATCGTGCGTGGTGAGAGGGTCGAAAAGCCCGAGACCGTCGCGTCGGCGATCAGGATCGGAAACCCCGCACGCTGGAAGGAGGCCGAGTCGGCAATTGGCGATTCCGGCGGCGCGATCGAGATGGTCACCGACCGCCAGATCCTCGATGCGTATCGCTTCGTGGCGTCCGAGGATGGAGTGTTCTGCGAGCCGTCGTGTGCGGCGAGCCTTGCCGGTCTGATCGAGTACGGACTGCCAGTCGCCGATGGGGGCAAGGCGCCCGAGACGATCGTCTGCGTGCTCACCGGACATGGCCTGAAGGATCCCGACACCGCGATCTCCGAAGGACCCGAGGTTGTCACCTGTGAAGCCGACAGCGACGCGGTAGCCGACGCGGTCTTCGGAGCCGGATCGTGAGCGCCAAGAGGTGCCTGGTGAAGGTGCCTGCCTCGAGCGCGAACCTCGGGCCGGGTTTCGATTCCTTCGCTGCCGCGATCGACTTGAAGTTGGAGCTGGAGGTATCTGAGTCCACTGATTTCGCGATCGATGTAGCTGGTCTCGACGTACCCGAGACCCGCGAGAACCTGTGCGTCCAGGCCTTCGAGTCGTTGAAGCCGGCAGACGGGGTCTCGTTCGTGATCCGCAGCGAGATTCCGCTGGCCGGCGGTCTCGGCTCCAGCGCCGCGGCAACCGTCGCGGGACTGCTTGCCGCAGACCAACTCTTCGATCTTTCGCTTACGCCCGATGAAATCCTTGGCAAGGCAGCCGAGATAGAAGGGCATGCCGATAACGCCGCCGCCTCTGTCTATGGCGGGTTCGTGATCTGCGATCCCGGCACCGGTCAGTCGACAGGTCTAACCAGAGTTTCCGTACCCGAAGGGATCGAGGGGATCCTCGTAGTACCCGTTTCTGACCGAGTGCCGACATCCGAGGCTAGGGCGGCGCTGCCCGATGAGGTTCCGCTTGCCGAGGCCAGCGAGAACATCGCGGCTGCCGCGCGATTGGTGCTCGGCATCGAGCGCTCCGATCCCGAATTGATCGCTCGAGGGCTCACCGACCGTCTGCATCAGCCTCGCCGAGAGCATCTCTTCCCGCGTTCGATGGAGCTGGTTTCCGAGGCGGCCTCGCTCGGTGCTCTTGGGGCGACTATCTCGGGAGCCGGACCCTCGGTACTGGTCTGGGCGCGCTCAGGGGAGGTCGATGCGGTGGTTGCGTCTCTCGAGCCCGCCATCGAGGGCTGGGGAGCGGCGCTTCGAATCGCCTTTTCACCTGCTGGCGCTGAGACTTCTGCGCTTTAGCGCTACCAGAATCCCGCAAATTGGGTGATTCCGGGGCCGTTCGCGGTCGAAGGTTCCGGAGGACTGGAGCCTATACTGCCCCTTCAGCCAATCCCGTCGCGCGCCCGCTCGAAGAAGGCGTGGAACCAGGAGGCAAGTTTTGCGAGAGGACAATCCAAGTCCGCGCCGTGAGCGCGGTCAGCATGCCAAGCCTGAGCGCTACTCACCTGAGCGCGCCTATCGCCCGTTGGTTTCGCCTCAGAGCGTCGAGGACAAAGACGCCTGCGCCATCTACGCCTCGGTCCGTCGCGACGGCACCCCGAGCCACGATCCGATTCCACTTGCCCTCGAGGCGCTTCAGAAGATGCTGCACAGGGCCGGCAATGTCGACGGAGAGGGTGATGGTTGTGGTCTGCTGCTCGACATCCCGACCAAGATCTGGGCCGAGGAGGTCCGCTCCGGCGGCCATGACCCCTCGCTGACTCTGGATGACGCCTTTGCCGTCGCCCACGTCTTCGTGGATCGCTCCGAGGATCTCGAGGAGATACGCGCCAAGGCTCGCGAGATCCTCGGCGAGGGCGGGTTCAGGATTCTGGCCGAGCGGGTCGGGGCAGTCGATTCGTCGGCGCTCGGTCCGACCGCACGCGAGGAGGAGCCGCACTTCTGGCAGATAGCCGGTCTCGTGGCAGATGCGGCCGATCGCGACCGGGTGCTCTTCGACTTGATGATCGAGCTGGAGGAGCGGCTCGACCTGCATGTACCGAGCTTCTCTTCCACCACCTGCGTCTACAAGGTGATGGGAGCCCCCAAGATCCTCGGCCTCTACTACCCGGACCTGGTCGACGAGCGATTCGAAACCATCGGCTGCTTTGGCCACAACCGCTACTCGACCAACACCTGGCCGTCGTTCAAGCGAGTGCAGCCGTTCGGCGTGCTCGGACACAACGGCGAGATCAACACGATCGAGCAACTGCGCCAGGAGGCGAGGATGCTCGGCGCCCCGATCCGCCCGGGCAACTCCGACTCTCAAGACCTCAACCGCACCATCGAGACTCTGATCCGCCGTGACGGCCTGAGCCTTGCCGAGGCACTCGAGTCGGTGCTGCCGCCGATCGTCCACGAGATCGATCTCTTCCAGCCCGACCTCCGCAGCTTCTATATGTACCTGCGCGAGGCGATGGGACCGTTCTCGCAAGGTCCTGTTGCCCTGATCGCCCGCCATGGCGACGAGTGTGTGTTCTCGACCGACGCGCTGGGGTTGCGCCCGCTCTGGCAGGTCGAGACGGCAGCCGACTTCATCTTCAGCTCCGAACCAGGTGTGGTCTCGGTCAAGCAGATGACCTCTGAGCCGAAGCCACTTGCGCCCGGGGAGAAGGTCCTCGTATCGATCGATCGTGGGAAGCGCCGATCCATCTTGCACCCGCACGACGAGATGCTCGAGATCGTCCGCAGTCGCTGGATCGAGAGGACCGGAGCCGACGCGGTCGCTCCGTACGACCGAATGCTCGATACCGGCGGGCCTCTCGAGGGCTCCGAGATCCCGGGCTACAGCGAGGCCGGGCCGTCAGAGCCGGTCAAGGTCTCGGAGACCGTGCTCGCCGGATTCGGCTGGCAGCGAGACGACATGAAGCTCGTCCAGCAGATGGCGGCAAGCGGCGCCGAACCGGTTGGATCGCTCGGCTACGACGGGCCGCTCGCAGCACTTTCGCCGGAACGACACAACTTGCCGGACTTCTTCAAGGAGACGGTTGCGGTGGTGACCAACCCGGCGATCGACCGCGAGAGGGAGATAGAGCACTTCTCAGCGCGCACGGTTATCGGGCGCCGACCCAACTTCAACGACCCGTCTGAGGATGTCGGCACCGTAGAGCTCGATTTCCCAGTGATCCTGGGCGGCCATCACGATCTCGCCCCGCTTTCGGATTCCGACTACCGCAAGATCGCCAACGAACACGGAACCTGGCTTCTGGAGGATCTCTGGGATCACTTCGGTGACAGGGCCAAGGCCCTCGATACCGCGCTCCTCGAATCAGAGACGACGCAAGGGGCGGTCGAGCGGATCAAGCAGGAGGCGGTAAAGGCCGTCACCGAAGGCGCCGAGATGCTGGTGCTGACCGACCGCACCGTCTACGAGGGCGATCGCCGCTTCTGTGATCCCCATCTGGTCGTGTCGGCGATCGATCAGGCCTTGAAGCTCTACCGCGTTGAACGCGGCGAGGAAAATCTGCGCCGCCGCTGTGGGATCGTGCTTCGCTCCTCTGCGCTGCGGAACGTCCATGACTGCATGCTGGCGCTGGGCCTAGGCTCGGACGCGGTCTGTCCGTACACGATGATCGAGGTGGTGTGTGTGGACGAGTATCAGAGCGACGTCTCGAACCTCTGCGCCGCATTGCGGAAGGGCATGGAAAAGGTGATCTCGACCATCGGAATCCACGAGATCCGCGGCTACGCCCGTCAGTTCTCCTCGATCGGTCTGAAGCCGGAGATCACAGAGATCTTCCAGACCGATGCCTTTGCCGCGACCGACAAGGGTGGAACCGGCTTTGCCGAGCTCGACACCTCAGCCGACGAGCGGGTCAGGATCCTGCGCGGAGACGACGACGCAAAGCCTGCCAAGACGATCCGCTTCTACCCGAAGGTCTACAAGGCTGCGATAGCAGCGGCAAATGGAGCTGAGTCGTTCGACGACTACGCCAAGAAGGTCCGCGACCTCGAGGCGCAGACTCCTATTTCGATGCGCCACGTGATGGGGCTGAAGACCGACGGCGATCCAGTGCCGGCCTCGGAGGTCGACGCATCGATCGGGCATCACGACTATCCGCTGGTGATCAGCTCGATGAGTTTCGGATCCCAGTCTGAGCCCGCATTCCGCTCCTACGCCGACGCAGCCCGCGAGGTGAACATCCTCTGCATGAACGGTGAGGGCGGCGAGATCCGCGACATGTACGGCGAGTACCGCAAGTGGCGTGGCCAGCAGGTTGCATCAGGGAGGTTCGGTGTTTCGGCCGAGATGCTGAACGCCTCGTATGTGGCCGAGATCAAGATCGGACAGGGCGCAAAGCCCGGGGAGGGTGGGCACCTTCCAGGCAAGAAGGTCTCGGTCAAGGTGGCCGCCGCGCGTAACGCGGCACCCGGAACCGACCTGATCTCTCCTTCCAATAATCACGACCTCTACTCGATCGAGGACTTGGCCGAATTGATCGACGAGCTGAAGACGGTCAACCCTGACCTTCGTGTCTCGGTCAAGGTGCCGGTGGTACCGAATATCGGCACGATCGGACTCGGCATCGCCAAGGCCGGCGCCGACATCATCACCCTCTCGGGTTTCGAGGGTGGCACCGGCGCCGCGCGCCAGCACGCGCTGCGCCATGTCGGCCTGCCTTCGGATATCGGTACCCGCGCTGTCCATCAGGCGCTGATGGAGGCCGGTATCCGCAACCGGGTGGAGATCTGGGCCGACGGTGGTTACCGACATGCGCATGATGTGGTCAAGCTCCTCTGTCTCGGTGCCAACCGGGTCGGCTTCGGAACGCTTGCGATGGTCTCGCTCGGTTGCACCATCTGCCGTGGTTGTCAGCTCGACACGTGCCACGTCGGGATTGCGACCCAGATCGAGACCGAGGAAGAGGCCTCAGAGCACGGTCTGAAGAAGTTCACTCCGCAGGAGGTAAGCGTGGCGGCGGCGAACTGCGCCCGGTTCTTCGGTCAGATGGGAGAGCAGGTCAAGGAGGTCGTCGGTTCGCTGGGTCACAAGCGTGCCCAGGACCTGGTCGGCCGCTACGACCTGCTGGAGCAGATCTCACACCATGATCGGCTCGACCTGACGCCGCTGATCACCCCGCTCGAGACCTACCTCGACCTCGAGCCGCTCGACATGCCCGCAGTCGACGAGATCGAAGAGGACAGGGCAGAGGCGGGGCTGGTGGTGGCGCGACCGATCCGGATGGAGCCCAAAGCATCTTCTGAGCAGTTTGCGCCACTGGCTCAGGAGGTTTGCTCTGGTGGCACCGTGAGCAGCGCGTTTCCTCGTGCCACAGACACGGATGACCGTGTGCTCGGTACCGAGCTCTCGGGTGCTCTGGCCCGCGCCCGCGTTGCCGGTGAGATTCCACTCGGTTCCGAGGACGGCGACGAGCAGGTGCTCGCGGAGTTGACCTTCAACGGAGGCTCGGTTGCCGGTCAGGGATTCGGTGCCTTCAACTCCTACGGAGTCGTTTGCCGGATCGAAGGCGGCGCCCAGGACGGCGCGGCCAAGACGATGCTCGGTGGCACCATCGCGATCCTCAAGGGGCGCAGCGAAGAGGGGGAGAGGCTCAACGGTTCGGTCGGCAAGTCGTTTGCCTACGGCGCCCAGCGCGGCCGTCTCTACGTTCAGGGATCGGCTGATTCACGCTTTTGCATCAGGTTGTCGGGCGCCGATGTGGTTCTCGGCGGTGAGCCCGACCAGCCGATCGACGACACGCGCGGGTGTGTGGTCGACAGGGCAAACGCGAAGGGTTTCGCCTTCGAGTACATGACCGGAGGCCGCGCCGTGGTGCTCGGCGACCTCGGGCCGTGGGCCTGCGCCGGTATGACCGGCGGTCGGGTCTATGTGAGGGTCAGCGATGAGACCGGCATGAACCGCGAGGCGATCGAGCGGCGGCTCGGCAAGGGCGCGATGGTCAATGTGGCCGAGGTCGACGAGACCGGTACGAGCGACATTGCCGATCTGCTCGGGGGCTACGCCGAGCAGCTGCGTGCAACCGAGCAGAGCGACGAGGCTGATCGCGTCCTGGCCCTTGCCGGCGATGCAGGTGACAATTTCCTCATGATCGTGCCTGAGAAGGTTCAGGCAGACCCCTCGATTTCGACCGAGTAGATACCGTCCAGCCATGGGTCCAATTTCTCAAGAGATCGAGATCGATGCTTCTCGCGAGCAGGTCTTCTCGTACCTGACCGATCTGAGCCTCCGCCCGGGATGGATGGGCAAGCTCGCCGGTGACTATCGGCTGGAGCGAGTCAACCCACGAGGTATCGGTGCAGGTGCGCGCTTCAAACCCGGGGGGCCCGGCGTCGAGTACATGGACGGTTCGATCGTCGAAGCGGAGTTTCCCGAGAAGATCGTCGAGCGTGGCGAGGGGGGCTTGCGCAACAAGGCGACCGTGAACACAGTCTGGGAGCTGATCCCGAGCGCCAGCGAGGTAACGACCGTGAGGGTGACCTTCTGGACCGATCAGTACCTGCGCTTGGGCAAGGCCGCCGAGTTCGGACGCTCCGGATGGTGGAAGCGACGCTGGAAGTCAGCCCTTAAGGGTCTTCGCGAAGCCGTTGAATCGGGCGAGATCAAGACCGAGCCGGTCACCGTTGCCGGCGGCAACCGTGTTCCGGGCGCAGCCTGAGGTCATGGCCTCCACGCCTACGGATAGACTTCCGACTTGCCGATGACTCGCAGATACTCAATTCGCTCCCTCCTGGCCCTGATCTGCCTCGGTGCCTGCGCGCTCGTTATCAGTGCCTGCGGAGAAGGAGAGACCAATCACGTCACCGAGGCTGAGACGCTCGAGCTCGGCGATGTCGCCTACAGGGTCCAGATCACGCGGTTCTTGAACCCCCAGGATGTCGAGGATGCCGAGTATCTCGATGGCCTTCCGGATTCGCTGCCAGAAGGCAAGGCCTATCTAGGGGTCTTCCTCAAGATCGACAACGAGGGCTCCGGCGATTTCACGGTTCCCTCGAAGGAGGACTTCACGGTCAAGGACACGACCGATCAGCAGTTCTCGCCGACGCCTCAGAACACTCCCTTCTCCTTGGTACTGGGCGACACCATTCCTTCCGAAGGAGAGCTTCCGCTGCCCGATTCGGCCGCAGGGGCGGGTCCGATCGAAGGAGCACTCCTCCTCTTCGTCGTCGATACCTCGATCGCGGAGAATCGCCCGGTCGAACTCGAGATCGACTCCGACGGCAACAAGGGCTCGATCGAGCTAGATATCTAGGACGCGGTGGTAGCCGAGCCGCGTCGGCCGTTCCTGATCGCTTCGGCGGCGGTCTGCGCAATCGCGCTCACCGGTCTGCTGGGACTGCCTGCCGAGATCGTCGGCGTATCCGTCTGCCTGATCGCTCTGCTTGCGGTCGCCCAGGATGCGAAGTCGACGGGCGCCAGCGCCGGGCCCTTCAGCTGGTGGAATCTGATGCTTGCCGGCCTGATCATCTGGGTCGCCGGGATACCGCTGGAGCTACTCCTGGAACCGATTGGAGGGTTGTTGGAGGCAGCTGGGGCTGCCCTGTGTCTGGTCGGCGCGCTGTTCGGTCTGCCGTAGCCTCAGCCGAGCGCAGCGGCAAGAATCGAGGAGGCGATTGGTGCAGCGACCTCTCCTCCATCCTGAGTGGTGCTTGCCACCAGTACACAAACCGCATACTTCGGCTTGTCAGAGGGGGCAAAGGCGGTGAACCACGCATCCATCAGAGCCTTTTCGCCCTTACCGATTCCGAGTTCGGCTGTTCCTGTCTTGCCTGCAACCTGTGCCCCGGTCACCGCACCGCGATAACCAGTCCCGTAGTTGACCACGCTCTCCATCAGGGATCTGAGCACGGCTGCGTCCTCTTTCGGCATCACCCGCTCGGGTTTTGCGCTCGAGAGGAGATTCTTGTCGGTGACTATCGGGGTCGGTGAGCGCATGCCGCCCATCGCCACCGTTTGCGCAACGGATGCCATCTGGAGCGGGGTCGCAAGCACCTCACCTTGGCCGATCGCGCTGGAGGCGACTTGTAGCTCGTCGCCGATCGGATCGGGGATGGTGGAGGAGGGTATCCCGCCGTCGTCTACGTATTGATCGGCAAACAGCGTGGGGGGCGAGTTGAAGCCGTACTTCTCGGCGGTTTGGATCAACCCGTCTTCACCGATCTCGATGCCGAGCGGGGCGAATACCGTGTTGCACGACTTTGCAAAGGCCTCTGTGAAGTTGCCGCCGCAGCTTTCGTCGTGTGCGTTACTGAGGTCGCGGCCGAGAATCTCGACGGATTGGACGGGGGCGAAGTAGTCGTCGAGGCGGACCTGGCTTGCATCCAGCCCGGCAGTCGTGGTGACGATCTTGAAGGTCGAGCCAGGGGGCTGTGGGGTGGAATAACCGAACCCGGCAACCGCCTTTACGGCGCCGGTGCGAGCGTTCAGCAATACGGCGCCGCCGTTGACGCCTTCCATGGCGCCCACAACCGAGTCCTGTAGAGCGGGGTCGATCGTCGTATTCACCGGCTGTCCGGGCTTTGCTTTGGAGCTCGCCAGAACGCGCCCCTTCACCGATTCCGGGACATCTGGGAGGTCGGTTCCATCAGGTACTGCCAGCAGATCGCCACCGGGGCTGCCGCCGAGTACCGTGTTCAGCGAAAGCTCCAATCCACTGATGCCGGTCGGCTCGTCACCCGGAAAACCCTCCTCCTGGATCTGCGGGACCAACTCGGGGTCGGGTTCGCCCACTTCGCCCGTCACGTCCGGCGCTGCGGAGATCCGAGAGTCTCCTTGACCACTGGCAAGCGTCGATCCGTCGGCGGCGAGAATCGCTGCGCGTTCGCCGAGAACGAGCCTGCGCCCCACCCGCTCACCCTGCTCGAGGCCCGGGAAGGTGAGGTGCGGCGCCCAGTCGATCTTGCCGTCTTTGACCGGCAGGGAGATCTCACCGTCGACGGCTCCGAACAAGCGTGTGTTCGAGCTGACACTGACCTTCACATCTCCTCCCGGCGCACGGCTGGCCCTGCCGGGGTCGACTCCTTCAGTTGTGGCAGCTATGGCCGCTTCTTCGTATGCGGCTTGGAAATCCTGCTCGGAGTACTCGGTCTGGGCCTCGGGGGTGATCAGGCCGTACATCCCCGCGTAGTCCTTGTCCTCCCAGCGAGAGGCGAAGTCCTCTCCGAGTTGCTTCGAGCCGCTGGTCGCCCCGAGGTACGCGCCACCGATCAGCGAAGCAGCGGCTATTGCGATCAGCGGGATCGTTCGAAATCTCAGCCGGCGTTGGCGCTCGCTCAAGGGCCGCTTCGGCTCGGGCGGCGAGGGGCGCCGGGCGGGGGCCGCATGCGCGGGTCCGCCCCTCGAGTGTGAAGTCTGATCCGGGCCGCTGTTGCCGTCGCGTCTGGACGTGCCGTCGCCTCTGGACGTGCCGTCGCGTCTGGGCGGGCGGCGCGTCGGAACACGCGGTCGCTGTGCACCGCTCTTGTTCGACGGATTGTCCACACAGGAAAAATAGACCTCGCGGCACCCCGCAGGCGCAAATATGGTGCCGCCCAAGCGCAAAAGCCCGGCACTTACGGTTGGTAAGCTTTTCTCCATGGGGAGAGAGGTCGGCGCATCGCCGAACAGTAAAAGCACGTGCGCAGAGACCGCTTCTCAGGTCTGCCCTCACTTCCACGGCGCAGTCGAGTTGATCGGCAAGCGCTGGACAGGAGCCATCCTCTACACGCTCAGCACCGGCTCGCAGCGCTTTGCAGAGTTGAAGGCCGGTGTGCCTGGGATGTCAGACCGGCTGCTTTCTACCCGTCTGAAGGAGCTCGAAAAGGCGGACCTGGTGGACCGCCAGGTTCATTCCTCCGCACCGGTAAAGGTCACCTACGAGCTGACCGACAAGGGACTCTCTCTTACGCCGATCATGGAGAGCCTGAGCGACTGGGCCTCCGAATGGCACAAGGCCTGAGCACAGCTACGCGCTCTCTGACCTGATCTCTGGCTTTACGGCGGGATCGGCTGCCTCACGCTCACGGATATCTCGCGGATGAGAGCAAAGCCTGAAGGCCGGACAGTCGTGGCAGAGGGCCCGGTGAGGGTGCTCGGTTACCGGGAAGTCGCCCTCGGCGATCCGTGAGAGGAGCGCCGCGACATCTCCTGATGCCTGCTTCAGGCGGGACGCGTCGTAGGTCTCGCTGACCGGCTTGTCGGGTTCTTCGAGAAAGACGTAGTGGGAGATGATGTGCTCTCCGAGATGAGCCACCGCGAGGGCGTAGATATCGCGCTGGGTCAGGTAGTTGCCCATGAGATCATCCGGATTCCTGCCGCGCAGCGAGTTCGTCTTGTAGTCGACTATCTCGACCTCGTCTCCGTCGGGGCTGGTCGCGACCAGATCGATCGAGCCGTTGATCATCGTCCCCGCGATCGAGAGAACGAACGGAAGCTCCGCAGACAGCGAGAGACCCCGCTCCTTGATCGATGAGAGGACGTCACTTTCCAGCCAGGCCTCCACCAGATCCTTCACGCGCTTTGCCTCGGCCGTCGTGGCCTGGAGTGATTCAGCCTTGAGGCTTTCGACGATCAGGTCATCGGCCGGGGTCGCCCAATCGTTGTGTGAGCTCCATTCGAGCAGTCGATGAACTGCGTTGCCCGGCCCGTAGCGCTTGCTCGTCTGATCGGGTCCGGCCGCCACTTCTTCTCCCGGTAGAGGGATTTCACCGCTGGTTCGCTCTTCTTCGGATTCTGATTCGGAGGTCTCGGGCGCTTGCTCGGGCAACGAGGTTGGTGGGCCATATCGCTTCAGGCCGAGTTCACGCTCGGCATA
This sequence comes from Thermoleophilales bacterium, assembly GCA_040375675.1. Classification (GTDB taxonomy): domain Bacteria; phylum Actinomycetota; class Thermoleophilia; order Solirubrobacterales; family 70-9; genus CAIUSP01. The sequence goes on from JBEIRY010000014.1 coordinate 21,007, forward strand.
GAAGCGGTAACCGCAACGTTCGAAGATCGACAGCGAGGAGAACGAAAATCTGCTCGCCTGCGAGGTCGGCGGTAGGGCAATCGGAGCAGGGGCGGACTGATCCGCGGACCCGCTCGCGTCGCCGCCTTGCGGTGTCACGGGTTCGGGCGGGGAGAGGCGAGTGATTGCTTCGTCACCGGGGAAGTTCCAGAGCACTCGGAGGTCGATCTTTTCGGTCGGCTTCGTGATTCCTTCGATTCCCTCGGGGTGATCGATCGCCACGGTGGTTTCGGTCGAGGAGCCTTCGGGCTCAGTCAGCTCGAGCGAGTGGACGATTCGGTCGATCATTCCGGCCTTTTCGCTGTAGCCGGCCTTGCGCTCGTCCCCGGTCAGCGCGAGATCGTAGGTGTAGGCGCCGCTCAGCAGCAGCCTCCTGCGGGCGCGCGTTGCCGCCACGTGGAAGAGCCTCAACTCCTCCTCTACCTGCTTTCGGGACTCGGCCTGTTTGAGGATCTCCATTTCGTATGCGGGAGATTTCTCTTCTGCGTCCGGAGCCTTGAGTCCAAGGCCGATGCGCACCTCGGGCTCGGCGGTGGGGTCATCTTCTGGCCGGTCGAATGCGATGCGAACGGTCTGCCCTTGGTCACCCAAGCCCGCCCCGAGTTGCGGGACTGCCACCACATCGAACTCGAGTCCCTTTGCCTTGTGGATCGTCATCACCGTGACCCCTCCACTGGCCTCGTCTGCCACTGGCGCGTCGCCCTCGCCGCCGCGTTCTGCCTCGTCGGCTGCGTACTCGAGAAATCCACGGACACTCGCACCTTCCTGAGATTCGAACTCCCCGGCGATCCGCTGCAGCTTGCGTACATTCGCCCAGCGTTCAGATCCGTTGGTGCGCATGAGGGTGGCGAGGTCGTAGCCGAGATCGCGGCAGAGACGGTCGATCAACTCCGATAGACCGAGAGAGCCTGAATCACCCCTGATAGAGCTCATCCTTTGCTCGAAATCAGCCAGAGCCGATAGATCCGCTGGGTCCAGTTCTCTGCTCCACTCGGTCTCCGCGCCGGAGTCGGTGACAGTCTCGTCGGTTTTGCCTGTGAGCTCCAACAAGCCGGCATACAGGGGCCTCGAGCCGGCGGCCTTGCGCAACGCCCACAGGGCATCGGGTGAGGCACTGCAGGCAGGCGAGGCAAGCGCGCTCAACAGCGCGGTGTCGTCGAGGGGGTTGCTGACCAGCATCAACAGCGCGAGCACATCGCGTACCTGCTGCCCCTGCCAGAAGTCCTTGCCTCCGACTACATGAGGGTCGAGCCCGTACTCCTCGAGAGCGCGCCTCAGTGTTTCCACATGTGTGCGCTTTCTGACGAGGACCACGAAGCTGGCGTCCTCGGGCTCGACCTGTCGCAGCTCGGCGAGTCGGCTTGCCAGCATCCGAGCCTCGGCCACGACCACGTTGGTGGCTGTGCCCGGGTCGGGCAGCGGGGTGTCCCTCCACGTGCCCCTTGGAGGCCCCTTGACGTTCTTCGTGTTAGCGGTGGGGTCTCCGCGCGTCAGAAGTAGCTCGACCCGCGGCTCGGCTCCGCTTGCAGCATCGAGTTGGCGACTGGACCCGACGGCCAGTTCGCTGAAGTGATCGATCAGATCGCTTCCGACTGCGTTGACCAGCGCAAGGATCTCGGCGTGGGAGCGGAAGTTTCCCGTCAGCGGAGCCAAGAGTGCCTCGCTGTCGTCGAGCCCACCGATGCGCTTTCGCTCTCCTCTGAGTATCTCGACATCGGCGTCGCGGAACCCGTAGATGGACTGGAGTTCATCGCCGACCAGGAAGCGTTTGGTCTCAGGGCCGACGAGACTTCCGATCAGCTTCAGCTGTAGACGGTTCGTGTCCTGGAACTCGTCGACCAGCAGGTGGGAGAACTGTTCCCGGTAGCGCAAACCAACCTCGCCCTCGAGCAGACCGAGGGCACGAAGCTCGAGGTCCTCGAAGTCCAGACCTATTCGCCGGGACTTCAGCCCCTCGTAGGAGGAGTCGAATTCGTCGAGTAGTTCCCGGATCAGGCCGTAGGCCTCGGTCTGCCCTTTGCTGGTTGGGTTTTCGGGATCTTCTCGAGGAGTAGCCGGGAGTTCAGGCTTCGAAGTGCCGTCGGCTCTCATCGCCCCGTGGATCCGGGTGACCATATCCTCGAGATCTCCACGTTTGTTGGACGCGAGAACCCGCGTAACCACAGCGGGCTTCTTCTTCGCCATCGCGGCGAGTGCCTGAGAGAAGGCTCGTTTCTTCAGCCTTCCTGCCTCTCCGTCGTCGAGCACGCCGAAGCCTGGATCGATGCCGGCTGCCACGGGATTGGCGGCGAGGATCCTCCTGCAGAAGCCGTGAATCGTCGAAAACCACGCTTCCTCGGTATCGCGTGCCAGCGCCCTCAGATCCCGGGCCCTATCGGCATTGTCGGCCGACTCGGCGGCCTGCTCGAGCCCGAAGCGGAGCCGTTCTCGCAGCTCCTCCGCTGCACGATCGGTGAAGGTGATTGCAAGAACCGAAGAGAGCTCCACGCCGTCGTCGAGAATCGCCTCGAGGCAGCGGCGGACGAGAACTTCGGTCTTACCGCTGCCGGCACCGGCTTCGCACAGGACCTCGACATCGCGCGATTTGACTGCGGCCAACTGCTGTTCGGTCAGCTCGGTCGTCAAGCCTCCGCCTCCCCGTAGCGTCTTTCGATTCGGCAGATCGACTGCCACTTGCAGTAGCGGTCGCAGGTTCCTCCATTTGGTTCGCGATCGAGATGGCCGCGCTTTATGTCCGCGGCGATGCGTTCTGCCTCCCGTTTCGCCTCGGCGAGAGTGTCTTCGAAGGTGGGAGTTTCGAGAAAGTCCGTGCCGACCACTTCGCGTTTGGGGATTCCGGCATCCTCGACATCCTTTGCGAGGAAGCCACGGGGCTTGCTTCCCGGTGGTCTGCGTAGCGCTACGTAGAGCGAGCCTGCCGGATCGACGCCCAGCAGTTCCCGTGCCGCGAGCGCGTAGAGCTGCGCCTGCAGCTTTGAGTCCTTGAGCAAGGTCTTCGCTGTCGTCTGCTGGTCGCTCGAGTACTTGTAGTCGACGACCAACCCACGCTCGGACCCACCTTCGGGGTTGGGCTCGAGGTCTATCCGGTCGATCGCACCGTGCACCCTGAGTCCATCCAGCTGCAGTGCCTCTACCTCACCGTCGTAGCCGAACCGAACCTCGTTGAACCGCTTTTCCGGCATGAAGGTCGAGGTTCGCGCCGACTCCTCGGCCAGGTATCGAGTCAGGTCGTTCTTCAGTGCGAGCACGCTTGCGGCGCGGAATACATCTGCCTCGTCGAGACCTCGCTCGGCGAGAGCTTCGTCGACCAGCTCGACCACGCGTTTCTGCCATTTGGCCAGAGCTCCCTTGCGGGGAGTGACTTCTACTCCGGACTCGTCGACCTCGCGCAGTGGGCCACCTGGCTGTTCGTCGAAGACCTGTTCCAGGGCAGAGTGGGCGACGCTTCCCAGCTGAAGCGGGCCGTCCTGGCGCGAGAGCTCATCGGGCTTGATCTCGTGTCCGATCAGCCAGCGGTAGGGGCATTCGAAGTAGCGCTCCAGGGTGGTGGGACCGAAAGTCGAGTCCTCGCCGAGCCTGGCGATTACAGCCGGCGAGCGGAAATCCCGTGGCTGCAGGCGTTCCGGGTCGGTGACGAAGACGGCCCGATTCAGATCTTGCTCGATCTTGTCCGAGCGCTCGGCAGAGATATCGAGATCGCCCAACACGGCGAGGCTTCGCTGCGGGCCCAGTGAGGCCAGCGTGCGCGAGAGCTCGAGGTCACTTGCGGCTGCACGGAGATCGATCACCACCCGGTCGAGGCGGCGCTCTGTCCCGATCAGATCGAACAGCGGATCGCGTCCGACCGCGATGTCGTCGGCATCGCGGTCTGGCGAAAGCAGGTCGCGCACGTCCTCGAGAAAGGCCGATGGAGCGGTTGCTTCGCCCTCTTCATCGCTCCCGCGCCAAGAGAGCCAGAGCCCCTCTCGTGGTCTGCTGAGTGAGCTCGCAAACAGATAGCGCTCCTCGATGATCGGTTGGGTGCGCTCCGGCAGCCGCAGCTCACCGCGAACCTCGTCGGAGATGAGCTGGGCTGGGTTGCTTCGTCTGGGGAATTCGCGGTCCTGCAGTGAGCAGACGAACAGGTGCTTGACTCGTTGAGCGCGGAAACGGTAAGGGGATGCAATGCGGATTCGCCCGTGTGCAGGGCCGGAGTGCAGCGGGACGTTGACCGCACCAATCAGCTCCGAGAGGTTTTCCAGGCCCAACCCGCGGGGTTCCAGCTCCGCTACTTCATCCAGCGCGCGGGTTATCTCTCCCGCCGCACGCAGCTCGAGCGCTTGTCGCGAGGAGACGATCGGAGCTCTCTCACGCATCGGGTACTGGGAGATCATCGAGGCAAGGTTGGCTGCCTGCCTCAGTAATTTCGTTCCCTTCGCGGCCTCTCTCAGGTCCGAGATCTCGAACAGCTCACGCGAGCCGGGGATTTCCTCAGCCCAGTACCTCTCGGCCTCTGCGAGTTCGACGATCGGCCGGGTCAGGATCTCGCGCTCGAGTTGGTCGACCTTTCGTCGCATACCGCGCCCGGGGATCCGCAAATAGGCGACCAGGTCTGTCGGTTCGGATTCGCCGGCGGCGATTCCTGCAAGCAGGATCATCGCCCGACCGGTGGTGGTGGTCCGCGCCGGCACACGTGCTTCTACGGCCACTGGGATCCCCATCCCCTCGAATACCTCTCCCCACTCACGGCCGTGTTTTGCAGGGCTGCGGAGAACCACAGCTATTTCGTCGATTTCGACGCCCTCGCCGATCAGCTCAACGATCTTGCTCCCGACCAACTCCGCCTCGGAGCGGGTCCCGGTCGAGCGAAGTAGTCGAAGGCCATCCTTCGGCGTTGCCCCTACCCGCTGGGCATCGGTGAAGAAGTTCTCCGCGAGATGCACCAATAGAGGGGCGGTTCCGTCTTCCTCCTGGTCGGCTCGTTCGACCTGTTCGAGGAACTCTGGCGGGATACCTCCTTCCAGCTCGTTCTTCAATCTGGCCCTGGCCTCGAGCGCGGGGCGCTGTTCGTCGTAGGTAACCGATACCTGGACCTCGGTCTTTCGCGCCAGCTCCAGAACGAGCTCGCGCTGCTCATTGGTCAGGTCGTCGAACCCGTAGAGGAAGATCGGTCTGCCGAGCCACGGGTCCTCAGCGCCCTGATCGCGAATTGCAGCTCTGACCTTGCGATAGAGCTCGTGGGTGTCGCTTCGTGTCCGCTCTGCTTTGAGGTCGAACCAGCGCTCGTAGATTGAACCGAGCTCTGCCTCGGAGGCGTCTGCAAACTCGGACGCTCCGACGATGTCTGAGTAGTTCTCGGGCAGGATCATCGCCGCCTCGAGCTCGTCGAAAGCGGAGGCAAGCACAGGGGCGAAGCCCGGTCTCTTTGCAGAGGCGGCGAGCGCTTCGAGCTCTTCTTCCTTCAGCAGACTGGCGGTCGCTTCTCTGGCAAGCCATACCCGCGCCGGATGACCGGGCCCGTTCGGGTGGGCGATGTCGCAGGAGGTTGCAAGCTCGCGCAGCAGACCGGAGAGGGTGAGGATCTTTCCGCCGAGCACTGCAACGCTTTCGCCGTCATTGGCCAGTTCTCGCTCGAAGCGCTCGACATCGTCGGCCGTCGGCACGACCAGCACCGGATCGCGGCCGAGGGATTCGCGGAAGCCACCGAGGAGTCTCCCGGCCCGCCCCGAGTTGGGCGGTCCGACGATCAGTCGCAGGGCTATCTGGATTCTCCGAGTCGGGGTTCTTCTCTCATCCGTTCAGGAGCATATGCCGCATGCAAGGCAGAAACCAGATTCGCGGTTTGCCGTCGGGGGGCGAGCGTAGTCTCCTCGTTGTTCATCAAGGTCAAGTCCCGCTAGTGAGGCAAATCTGACATGTCCCTCTGTTTCGTCGATCCAGCAGATGCAATCCGCGCGATTTCAGAATCGGTGGGGCGGGAGGCGCGCCGTCAACTATTGGGAGAGATAGTCCGGGCTTGGGTCGATGAGCTCCCCGACGACGAGCTGGAGGTCCAGTACGCCAAGGCCATCTCTGAGTTGGACGAGCACGACATCTCTCTGCTCGCCGCCTGGCACGGCTCGATGGAGGTTGGACAGCCTCTGCCCAACCGTGACTTCCTGATGGGCGCGTTCGAGTCACTCGGAGAGCACAAGCGTGAAGCGCTGAAACTGGCCGCCGGGTTCCGTGGGGAGGAGGCCTTCGAGGAAGGTATGAGCGAGGAGCGGGCTCTCGAGATGATCCTCGAGTGGCTCTCCCCGGCACGCCTGGTAGAGCTCTGTCGCGAAGCAACCGATCTCTATATCTGGGACCGGGTCGGCTCCGACAACTAGTCGGAAGCCCCGGTCGGTCCCGATACGGCTTCGCGAATCTCTGCCATTGCCTGTTCTGGTTGCCGGTAGTGGACCGCTCTTATCCCTAGCGCCTCTGCGGCATCGCAGTTGATCGCGATGTCGTCGATAAACAGGCAATCCTCGGCCGAGGGGCCCGCGAGGCGCTCCAGGGTCAGCTGGTAGATCTCAGGTTCAGGTTTTCTCATTCCGACGAAAGCCGAATCCACCACCAGTTCGAAGATCTCGTCTACGGGCAGCATCGCCCTCCAGCGCGGCTCCCATTCGCGGACATTGTTCGTCAGCATCGCCATGCGTAGCCCCGAGTCACGGAGCTCGCACATCAGATCGATCATCGGCTGGTTCGGCTGCAGTGCCTTGAAGTAGACCTCGCTGAATCGGTGCATCGCGGGCCTGTGTCCGAGTTTTGGCTCAAGCTCGTCGGCGATCAGGTCGAGGAAGTCGGCCTCGCTCATCTCGCCCTTTTCGAGCTGGAAGAGGGGATTGACGCCGTCGTTCCGTTTGGCTATTTCAGCCATCGCCAGTCCGACTTGATCGAACGGGATCCCGGTCTCGTCCTGGACGGCCGCGAAAGATTCCAGCAGTGGAGAGGTGAGCACTCCACCGAAATCGGAGATGATCGCCTTCGGCGCGCTCATGACCCACCCCTCGAGGCGCCTGAGCCCGAGTCGAGCCTGGGCTCGTCGCGTATCTCCTCTGCAGTTCCGTCTATGTCGCCTGGTCGTCTCCCGCTGCGCCGGGCACCGGAGCCAGCGAATCCCCATGTACCGAGATCGGGCTTTGCCCCGATTCGCGAGCGAGCGATTCTCTCGCCTAGAGCCCGGAAGAGGTCTCTGCTCGGTGGCAGCAGCAGGAGCAGCCCGAGCAGGTCGGTGAGAAACCCGGGGGTCAACAGCAGCGCTCCGCCGCAGATCACCAGAGCCCCGTCAAATGTCTCGCGTGCAGGAATGCGACCTTGGTCTAGCGCTGACCTGAAGGAGCTCATTGCGGCTCGGCCCTGATGGCGCAAGAGAAATGCGCCAGTTACGCTCGATGCGAGCAGCAGGAGCACGGTTGGCCAGACGCCGATTGCCCCACCAATCTGCACGATCACGTAGATCTCGGCGATCGGCACACAGATGATCAGGGCGATTAGGAGGATCAGCATCTCCGACACCTTAGCCGGGTGGCGAGGCGGGCTAATCTATGCGGCATGCCAACTGAAGAACAGGTCTACGAAGCCCTCGAAGAGGTGATCGACCCCGAGCTCGGGCTCGACTTCGTTTCGCTTGGGCTGGTCTACAAAGTCGAGATAGAAGGTGACGAGGTCTTCGTCACATTTACCTTGACTACACCCGCCTGCCCGATCGGGCCACAGGTCTCCGAACAGATGAAGGAGTTCGTAGGAGATCTAGATGGCGTCGAGAAGGTGCATCCGACGATGATCTTCGAGCCTCGCTGGTCTCCGGAGATGATGTCCGAGGATGCGAAGTTCGCGCTCGGCTACTAGCGCTTTTGTGAGGACTACTCGACCGGCTCTTTCGGAGCCTTGCCGCGCTCGACCTGCTTTGCAGCATCGAGCAACTCGAGCAGAGAGATCTCGATGCCTTCGGCGATCTGTTCGACGTCTTCCATCGTGTCGTAGTCGGCAAGCAGGCCGAAGTTGAGGTGCCCGTTGTAGCTCATGATCGCTATCGCGAGCGCCTGGTTTTCCGGCAGGAAGGCAACGGGGAATATGTCCTGCATCTCTCGCCCCATCAGATAGATGGGTATCTGGGGTCCGGGTACGTTGGTGATGATCAGATTGAACAGGCGGGTCGAGAAGTTGATCCGGGCCGCCTGAGCCAATACGGTCGGCGGGGCAAAGTCGTTGAAGCGTGCGATCGCTTCGGCTCCGAGGGCTTGTTTGGACTCCTTCAGCCCGTCCATCCCCTTCCTGACGATCGCCAGCCTCCTGACCGGATCCTCGATGTAGACGGGTAGAGGCCCTCTCATCGCAGCGATCTTGTTGCCGAGCTCGCCGTGCTCGTTTTCGGCCCGGATCGAGACAGGTACCTGGGCGCTCAACTCGAGACCCTCGGTGCGGATTCCTCGACCGTGCAGCCAGCGGCGCAGCGCTCCAGCCGAGCAGGCCAGGACGACATCGTTGACTGTGCCGCCTAGAGAGTTCTTGATCCGCTTCATGTCTTCGAGGTCGCATCGACACCAGGTGAAACGGCGATGTGAGCCGATCGGGACATTGAGCGGTACGTCCGGCGTCGGGTTGGTGAACGACCAGGCGACCTCGGCGACGCCTTCCACGACTTCGGTTGCCTTGTCGATCGTCCGCGAAGGATCGGTCAGAGCACGAATGCCCCTGCTGGTCAGGTGCAGTGGCGCTTCGGCCAGATCCTTTACACCGAGAGCTGCCAGCTCGGTCGAGGACGGAGCGGGGCTTGGTTCCCACGGCTCGATTGCGGTCGGTTCGCTGGGGATCGGGTTGAGATCGAGCAGGACGGTTGCGATGTCCACTCCCGAAACTCCGTCGATCAGCGCGTGGTGGGTCTTGTTGATCAGCGCAAAGCGGTTGTCTTCGAGACCAAGGACCAGATACATCTCCCAGAGCGGTTTGGTTCGATCGAGCTTTTGTGAAAAGAGCCGCGCCGTGAGATTCTTCAGCTGCTCTTCGCTTCCCGGTTCAGGTAGCGCGGTATGACGAACGTGGTAGCGGATGTTGAAGTGGGGGTCGTCGGTCCAGAACGGCCGTCCCATGTTCATCGGGGGGAATGAAAGGCGCTGCCGGTACCGCGGAATCGAAGCCAGTCGCTGTTCGATGTGGTCGGCGAAGTCGACGTATTCGGGCGCCGGTCCTTCGAAGATCAGA
>JBEIRY010000051.1:0-11850 GCA_040375675.1 Thermoleophilales bacterium
TCGTTCTGTTCTTCCACGTTCTCGTTCTTCTCCTCGTCAGCAGCCATCATCAGGACCTCATCTCCTTCTCGATGTCGATCCCGCGCTGTCTGGCGATCGTCAGCAGGCGCGCCAAGTCACGCTTGGAGGTACCAAGGCTCGAAGTGTTCTCCAGCTCACCCGTGCTGTGTTTGATCCGCAGGGCAAACCGCTCTTCGTGAGCGCGCCTCAAAGCCTCCACCAACTCTTCGTCCTTCATCGAATGAATCTCACTTGCCTTCGTCACTCGCTCGACCCCTCTCGGCGGACGACCTTGGTCCGAATCGGAAGCTTGGAACCGGCAAGGGTCATCGCCTCCTTGGCGAGATCATCCGGCACACCTGCGATCTCGAACATCACGCGCCCGGGCTTGACCACGGCAACCCAGCCTTCAGGGTTTCCCTTTCCGGAGCCCATCCTGGTCTCGGCAGGCTTCTTGGTCACAGGCTTGTCGGGGAAAACGGTAATCCAGACCTTTCCACCACGCTTGATCTTTCGGGTCATCGCAACTCGAGCAGCCTCGATCTGACGGTTGGTGATCCAACCGCGCTCCAACGCCTTGAGCCCGTACTCTCCAAAGCTCACGGCGGTTCCGCCCTTCGAGTTGCCCCGACGACGTCCACGCATCTGCTTGCGGTGCTTGACCCGCTTCGGCATCAGCATCAGCGCTCGTCCTCTACTTCCTCGCCACCACGATTGCGGTAGCCCTCGGGCATGACCTCACCCTTGTTGATCCAACACTTGACACCTATCCGGCCGGTTGTGGTCTTGGCCTCTACGAACCCGTAATCGATATCGGCGCGCAAGGTGTGCAGCGGGACACGGCCTTCGGAGTAGCCCTCTGTACGAGCCATCTCGGCACCGCCGAGTCGGCCGGATACCTGGACCTTTACGCCTTCTGCACCGGAGCGAATTGCGGATGTGAGCGCGCGACGCATCGCACGGCGGAAAGCCACTCGGTTCTGCAGCTGCTCGGCGATTGCCTGTGCGACCAGCTGGGCATCGAGCTCAGGGCGCTTGATCTCCTTGATGTTGACCTTGACGGCCTTGCCGGTGATCTTGTGGAGCTCGCGACGCAGTGCATCCACCTCGCTGCCGGACTTGCCGATCACGATGCCTGGCCTGGCGGTAGAGATATCGACGGTGATCTCCTGGGCAGACTTCTGTATCTGGATGTCGGAGAGACCGGCGTGAGCCAGCTTCTCCTCGATGTGCTCACGGATGGCTATGTCTTCCATCAGGTAGTCCGCGTAGTCACTCTCGGTGAACCAGTTGGACTTCCAATCCTGGATGTAGCCAACGCGGAAGCCGATCGGATGGATCTTCTGGCCCATTACTGCTCGCCTCCTGCCTTCAACGCGACTTTGATGTGGCTGGTCCGCTTGTTGATCCGGGTGGCGCGGCCCATCGCCCGCGGGCGATACCGGCGGAGGGTCGGTCCCTCATCCACGGTGATCTCGGTGATCCGCAGGTCATCGGCAATCAGGTCGTGGTTGTGCTCGGCATTGGAGGCAGCGGAGTTGACCAGCTTCGCGATGTCCTGGGCAGCGCTGCGGGGAGAGAACCTGAGCAACGCGATCGCCTCGGGCACGGCCATGCCACGGACCTGATCGGCGACCAGACGTGCCTTGCGGGGGGCGATCCGTACATAGCTTGCCTTGGCTCGAACCACCGGAGACTCGGTCGGAACCTTTTTCGTCTCAGTCTCTGCTGCGTCCTTCTTCGCTGCAGTCTTCTTGGCCGCAGGCTTCTTGGCCGCAGGCTTCTTGGCCGCGTCCTTCTTGGCTGCAGGCTTCTTGGCTGCAGCCTTCTTGGCAGCAGGCTTCTTGGCCGCAGGCTTCTTGGCCTCGGTCTTGTCTGAAGTCTTCTTCTTCTCGTCAGCCATGACTACTCTTCCTTGCTCCCGGTTCCGGAATGGGCACGGAAGGTCCTGGTTGGAGCAAACTCACCGAGCTTGTGTCCCACCATCGACTCGGAGATGAAAACCGGCACGTGCTTGCGGCCGTCGTGAACGGCGATCGTGTGGCCGACCATCTCGGGAAAGACCGTCGACTTACGAGACCAGGTCTTGATCATCGTCTTGTCACCCGACTCATTCATCGTGGCGACCCGCTTGAGGAGTCTCTCCTCTGCCCACGGCCCCTTCTTGGTCGAGCGTCCCATGGCCTACTTCTTCCCTCGCTTGCGACCGCGCACGATCATCTTGTCGGAAGCCTTGCCCTTCTTGCGGGTGCGGTAGCCGAGCGTCGGCTTGCCCCAAGGGGTTACCGGGTGGCCGCCAGGAGTCTTATGCGCCTCGCCGCCGCCATGCGGGTGATCGACCGGGTTCATCGCTACTCCGCGACTCTGAGGACGACGACCCTTGTGGCGATTACGTCCGGCCTTGCCGATCGTGACGTTCTGATGTTCGGAGTTGGAGAGGCTGCCAATGGTCGCGCGGCACTCGCGACGAACCATGCGCATCTCGGACGAGGGCAGGCGAAGGGTCACCATGTCGCCCTCTTTTGCGACCACCTGAATAGAGGTTCCAGCGGCACGACCGAGCTTTCCACCCTGCCCTGCTGTCATCTCGACGTTGTGAACCACGGTTCCCGTTGGGATTGCCGAGAGGGGAAGCGCATTGCCCGGCTTGATATCTGCGCCTTCGCCAGAGCTGACGGTATCGCCAACGGATACCCCTTGAGGGCTCAAGATGTAGCTCTTCTCGCCGTCGGCGTAAACCAGCAGGGCGATGTAGGTGGTTCGGTTCGGGTCGTACTCGATACTTGCAACGCGAGCCGGGATTCCGTCCTTGAGACGCTTGAAGTCGATCACCCTGTACTTGCGCTTGGCTCCGCCACCACGATGGCGCGAGGTTATGCGGCCGTTCGCGTTGCGGCCGCCGGTGCGCTTCTTGCCCTCGAGCAATGCCTTGGTCGGCTCAGTGTCGGGGGTCAACTCCTCGCGCAGCTGATAGGTGCTGAAGCGACGGCCCGGGCTGGTTGGCTTGGTCTTACGGAGTGCCATCAGCCCTCCACCGCCGCGCCTTCGAAGAACTCGATCCTCTCGCCGGGTGCAAGCTGGACGATCGCCTTTTTCCAGGAGCGCGAGCGGCCGTTGTGGAGCCCCCGGCGCTTTGGCTTGGAGCGTACCTTCGAGGTACGAACCGCGCTGACCTTGACATCGAAGAGGTCCTCCACGGCGTCAGCGATCTGATGCTTGTGCGCCCGGTCGTTGACCCGAAACGTGTACTTGCCGGCCGCCATCAGCGCGTAGCTCTTTTCCGAGACGACCGGGCGGATGATGACCTGAGTCGCATCCATCAGACGGCCTCGCTCTCGGACTCGACGCTTTCAGCCTTCTCTGGCGCAGTCTTGGAGTCCTCGGAGCCGCCGCGAGCGACTTCGCCGGAGCGCTCTGCAAGCACTGCGAGTGCCGACTTGCTTATCGCGATGGACGCCGCGCCGATCACATCAGCAACGCCGGCAGAAGTTGCCTGAGCGACGGTGACACGCTCGATATTGCGAAAGCTCTTTGCGGCTGCCTCCTCATCGGGGCCTACGATCACCAGCAGCGGCAGGTCGGCACCCCACTTGCTCACACCCTGCGCGGCCTGCTTGGTCGAAGGCTCGGTGAATCCGGACGCGTCGAGAATGGCAACTGAGCCGCGCTCGGCGTGGACCGAAAGCGCGGAGCGGAGCGCTCGGCGCCGCTCGCGGCGGTTGACCTTGAAGACGTACGAACGTGGCTTCGGTCCGAAGGCAGCGCCACCGCCATAGCGATGAGGCACGCTGAGGGCACCAACGCGGGCGCGGCCGGTGCCCTTCTGGCGCCAGGCCTTGGCTGTGGTCATCGAGACCTCGCCTCGAGTGAGAGAAGAATGCGTACCACGACGACGCGCGGCCAGGTCAGCCCGAGCGGCTTGATGAACGAGGGACTCGTGGAAGGGCTCACTGAACAGGCCAGTCGGAAGCGACTCGCTACCGCTGCCACCCAGAACCGGAGCCTTCTTGGCATCAGCCATCGCTTACGACCTCCACGGTTGCGTTGCGGGGGCCCGGAACCGAGCCAACGAGCAGCAACAGATTGCGCTCGGCATCGACCTTGAAGACCTTGGAGCCGAGCTGGGTAACCCGCTTGCCACCCATCCGACCGGGCATCTTCCTGCCCTTGAATACGCGTGCGGGATCGGCGCTTGCGCCGATCGAACCCGGGGCACGAACATTGTGAGATCCGTGAGACACGGGACCGCGACCGAAGTTGTGGCGCTTGATGGTTCCCTGAAAGCCTTTTCCGATCGAGATCGCTGAGACCTTGACCTTCTTGCCCTGCTCGAACGACGCAACCGTAACCTTGTCGCCGAGCTTCGGACCGTCACCAGCGTCAGCGCTGATCTCTGGCGGCGCCTCCGTCGGCTCCTCGGCCTTGTCGGCTTCGTCGGCCTCGGTTTCGCCATCGGGGGCATCTTCCTCGGCCTGATCGCCCTCGGCAGCCGGCGACCCTGTGGAGATCTCGACGTCGCGGAACTCGACCAGCTTGCGCATCGGGGCAGCGTCGGATTTCTTCAGGTGACCAAGCTCGGCCTTGGTCAGCTTGCGTTCGGAGGTCTCGATGCCAGCCAACTGGACCGCGTCGTATCCGTCGCGGTCGCTGTTGCGCAGCGCGGTGACGACGCAAGGCTGAGCCTCGATCACGGTCACAGGAGTCGAAGTTCCGTCTTCGGCGTCGAAGATCTGGGTCATGCCGAGCTTGCGTCCGATGATCGCGGCCATCAGAGCCTGATCTCCACATCTACACCGGCAGGGAGGGTCTCCATACGCTGAAGCTCATCCACCGTCTTCGGGGTCGGCTGATGGATATCGATCAGCCGTTTGTGGGTCCTGATCTCGAAGTGCTCGCGCGAGTCTTTGTCCTTGAACGGCGAGCGGATCACGCAGTAGACGTTCTTCTCAGTCGGGAGCGGGACAGGTCCCGAAACCGATGCGCCGGTCCTCTCGGCCGTCGAGACGATCTCCTGGGCAGCCCGATCTATGGCGTCGTGGTCGTACGCCTTGAGCCTGATCCTGATTTTTCCCGATGTAAGTGAGGCCATTGACCTCGAAACGCTCCTGTTTTTTTCTCTTCCTTTTCGTGCGACGGGGGCGCCGAAGCGCCCCGGTCGAATTCCTTATGTCCTTTTTCGCCTTACCCCGTTCAAATGCCGGGGCGGCAACGTGTGAAGGGCTCCACCAAGTGGAGCCCTTCGGTACTACTCGATGACTTCTGTCACCACGCCGGATCCGACGGTGCGGCCGCCTTCGCGAATTGCGAATCGGAGGCCCGCGTCCATGGCGATCGGCTGAATCAACTCGACCTCCATCTCGGCGTTCTCGCCCGGTGCCACGAACTCGCGGCCCTCTGGGAGAGTCACCACTCCGGTCACGTCAGTGGTCCGGAAGTAGAACTGCGGCCGGTACCCATTGGTGAACGGCGTGTGGCGTCCGCCCTCTTCCTTCTTCAGGCAGTAGACCTCGGCCTTGAACTTGGTGTGCGGGGTGATCGAGCCCGGAGCGCAAAGCACCTGGCCGCGCTCGATGTCCTCGCGATCGACTCCACGCAGGAGGCAGCCGACGTTGTCGCCAGCCTGACCCTCGTCGAGGAGCTTGCGGAACATCTCCACTCCCGTGACGACGGTCTCGGTCGTGTCCTTGATACCGACGATCTCGATCTTGTCATCGGTATGCACGATGCCCTGCTCGATACGGCCGGTGGCAACAGTGCCTCGACCGGTGATCGAGAAGACATCCTCGACCGGCATCAGGAACGGCTTGTCGAGCTCGCGCTCAGGCTGCGGGATGTAGTCATCCAGCGCCTGTGCCAACTCGAGAATTGCTGCCTGTGCATCGGCGTCACCCTCGAGGGCCTTGAGTGCTGAGCCCTTGATGATCGGCACATCGGCGCCGGGGAAGTCGTACTCGTTGAGCAGGTCACGAACCTCTTCTTCGACCAGCTCGAGCAGCTCCTCGTCGTCGACCATGTCCACCTTGTTCAGGAAGACGACGACCGACGGAACGTTGACCTGACGAGCGAGCAGGATGTGCTCACGCGTCTGGGGCATCGGGCCGTCAGGGGCCGACACAACCAGAATCGCACCGTCCATCTGTGCGGCACCGGTGATCATGTTCTTCACGTAGTCGGCATGCCCAGGGCAGTCGACGTGCGCGTAGTGGCGGTTGTCGGTCTCGTACTCGACGTGAGAGGTCGCGATAGTGATTCCTCGCTCTTTCTCCTCCGGTGCGTTGTCGATCTCTTCGAACGACTTCACCTCGGTGCCGCCCTTCTCGGCGAGTGTCTTGGTGATGGCGGCCGTAAGGGTCGTCTTCCCGTGGTCGACGTGGCCGATGGTTCCCACATTCACGTGGGGCTTATCGCGATCAAACTTCTCCTTGGACATCTCGCTCCTTCTTTCTTTTTCTTCCGTATTTGCGAAGTTGTTTACAGATGGATCAGCCGCAGCGACCGGAAACTTCCCGGCTCTCCGGAAATGGTTCGGTAACTAACCGACGCGTGGAAATATAGACACACAGGCGCAATCAGGCACGCTCATGAGCCAGTCCCGACCGGCTCGCCGGCCCTTGATTCCACGATTTCCGCTGCAATGTTGCTCGGTACCTCTTCGTAGCGCTCGAACTGCATCGTGTAGGTAGCGCGTCCCTGGGTCGATGACCTCAGGTCGGTTGCGTATCCGAACATCTCGCCCAGAGGCACAAAAGCCTGCACTGCAAGGGCATTTCCGCGCTGATCCTGGCCTTGAACCTTGCCGCGACGACGCGACAGGTCGCCGATTACATCACCGAGGAAATCCTCCGGGGTTACGACCTCGACCGCCATCACCGGCTCGAGAAGCACCGGCTTGGCCTTGCGGGCGGCTTCTTGCAAAGCCATCGAGCCAGCGATCTTGAAAGCCATTTCCGAGGAGTCCACGTCGTGGAAGGAGCCGTCGATCAACTCGACCTTGACATCGACCATCGGGTAACCAGCCTTCACACCAGAACCGAGGGCCTCCTCGATTCCCTGAGCAACCGCGGGGATGTACTCGCTCGGGATCGACCCGCCCTTGATCTTGTTGTCGAAGCTGAAGCCCTCGCCGGGCTCTGGGGCGATGTTGATCACAACGTGTCCGTACTGGCCGCGACCACCGGTCTGGCGGACGAATTTGCCCTCGACCTTGTTGGCTGCATCGCGAATCGTTTCGCGATAGGCGACCTGCGGCTTACCGACATTGGCATCGACATTGAACTCGCGAAGCAGTCGGTCCACGATCACCTCGAGATGCAGCTCGCCCATTCCGTGGATCACGGTCTGACCGGTCTCCTCATCGCTTTCGATCTGGAAGGTCGGATCCTCTTCGGCCAGACGGGCAAGGCTCTCGCCGAGCTTCTCCTGGTCGGACTTGGTCTTGGGCTCGATCGCAACCGCGATGACAGGATCAGGGAACTCGATCTGCTCGAGCACGATCGGGGCGTCAGGTGCGCAAAGGGTGTCACCGGTACCAGTGGCCTTGAGACCAACGCCGGCGAGAATGTCGCCCGCGTAGCACTCCTCGATCTCCTCACGAGTGTTTGCGTGCATCAAGAGCAGTCGCCCGATGCGCTCGGTCTTGCCGGTGCTCGCGTTGAGCACCCGCCCACCGGCCTGCAGCTTGCCGGAGTAGACGCGGAAGTAGGTGAGCTTGCCGACATACGGGTCACTCATCACCTTGAAGGCAAGAGCTGAAAAGGGGGCGTCGTCCTCTGCGGGACGGCTGGCTTCGGTTCCTTCTTCCTCACCCTTCTTGGCTGGCTCCGTTCCTTCGACCGGTGGAACCTCGAGCGGAGAGGGCAGCAGCGAAACGATTGCGTCGAGCAATGGCTGAACACCCTTGTTCTTGAAAGAAGATCCGCAGAGAACCGGAGTAACCGTGATGTCGAGCGTCGCCTTGTGCAGCGCGGCGATTATCTGCTCTTCCGGAATCTCCTCGTCGTTGAGGTAGGCCTCCATCATCGCATCGTCGTAGTCGGCGCAGGCTTCGATCATCTCGGTGCGGGCGGCCGCGACGGCGTCGGCCATGTCCGCTGGCACCTCTTCGACTTCGAACTCGGTACCGAGATCGTCCTTCCAGACGAGCGCCTTGTTGGCAACCAGGTCGACTACGCCCTGAAGTTCTGCCTCTTGCCCGATCGGCAACTGGATCGGTATCGCATTTGCACCGAGACGGTCCCTGATCGTCTCTACCGCTGCGGCAAAGTCCGCGCCGGTGCGGTCCATCTTGTTGATGTAGGCAATGCGTGGAACCTGATACTTGTCAGCCTGTCGCCAGACGGTCTCGGACTGAGGCTCGACGCCCGCTACCGAGTCGAAGACAGCGATCGCGCCGTCGAGAACTCGAAGGCTTCGCTCGACCTCGACCGTGAAGTCGACGTGGCCGGGAGTGTCGATGATGTTGATCCGGTGGTCGTTCCACTCGCACGCGGTCGCGGCGGAGGTGATGGTGATGCCGCGCTCCTGCTCCTGCTCCATCCAGTCCATGACGGCAGCGCCCTCGTGGACCTCGCCCATCTTGTGGGTGCGGCCGGTGTAGTAGAGGATGCGTTCGGTCGTCGTGGTCTTACCCGCATCGATGTGGGCCATGATCCCGATGTTCCGTGTGTTTTCAAGCGAGAAGCTGCGTGCCATCCTCTTTGCCTTTTCTTCTGGTTGGTGGTCTCGATTGACTTGCTCGACTGAAGGCTCGAGGCAGAAAAAAGGCCCTGAACGGGCCCGAGATGAGGAAGTCTGTTCGGTACCCGAAAAAGCGCTTTTATCTTGAGCCGTCCTCCATAGTCGAACGAGTCGTTTACCTTTGCCCGGCGACGCAATGCGTCTTTCGAGCACAAGCGGTCTCGCAAGATAGCAGCAGGCAGGCGTGGGCGCAGGAATGCTCGGTTCATCCGTCCCACGCTCAGAGGACTATCTCCCAAGACACCAATGACCAAGACCTTCGGTAATCGCATCGAGATCTCCCGCCTGGCCGCAGCCGCCTATGGGCTGATCGTCCTGATCTGGGTGATCCGTATGGCTGTGGAGGGATTGAACGGGCCGGTCTTTTCCGATGCCGGCGCCTATCTCTACGCAGGAAACTCGCTGATCACCGGACACGGGTTGACCGCTCCGGACGGGAATCTCTTCCATCCCCACGGTCCCGTAGGACCGGTTCTGATCGCACTGTCGAGCCAACTACTGGGGACCGATCCCTTCACCGGCCCAAAGCTCGTAATCGCCCTGATCTTCCTGGCATCACTGCTCGGCACGGTGCGGATCGGTCAGCTGCTCGGAGGCGATCCGGGTGCGCTCTGCACTGCCGCCGCAATCGCCGCTGTTCCATTCATCTGGAGCGGTTTCCTAGAGGTGCTGATCGATCAGCCGCAGCTCGGGCTGATCGTGGCGGTGATCCTGCTGCTCATGATTCCGACTACGGCGAGAGTCGCGGGCGCCGGGGTCCTGTTCGGGATCTGCATCTTGACCAAGGAAACGATCGCGCTGGCCGCAGTGATGCCGCTCGCCTGGATTGGCGTGATGCCTCGACGCGAGGTCCAGCGGATCGTCTTGATCTTTGCGGGCGCGATTTTCGCAACCGCATTCTGGTGGTGGGTTGTGGTCTGGATTGACAGCGGGGTGATCTTCCCCTTCGATCAGATCGGCCGGGTTGGTAGCCGCTCCACCGAGCGGTTCGGTATTGGCGGGCCGGAAATCCTGAGCTTCATCATCCTGATCCTCGCTTGGGTCTGGTTCGTGAAGCGAGAGAGACACAGCGCTCGAGCGCGCCTGGTGATGCTTGCCGGTCTCGGGATGATCCTTCCCACGATCATCGCCGTCTCTAACCAACTCGACTTCCGTCAACTCCTGCTGATCAGCGCGCTTTCATGTGTCGCCGGCGGAGTTGCCCTTGCAGGGTGGCTGCAAGAACAATCTGGCTCGCAGCGAAAGGTGGGCTCTTACCGCGCCTTCAATGTCACGACCGGCGCGATCATCGCGCTCGCGATTGCTTTGACGGTGAGGGCGCAGATAATCACTCAGCCCGGAGAGCCATTGAACCTCGGCACCATCGTCTGGTGGCTGAACGAGAGCACGGTTCCGGAAGAACAGATCGCGATCACCTATGCCTACCGACGGGAGATCCTCTCGCGGGTCGACCACCCGCTGCGTATCGGCACCGTGATCGACCTGCGAAGCGGGGTCGAGAGGACGAACGAGAGTCGCGACACCCCGCTGCGTTTAGCTGGATGTGGCTACTGCCTCGAGGGTGAAACCGCCGCTCAACGTGGGGAAAAGGCCGCAGACAGCGGATGGGTAGATCTGATCTCGGTCAGGAGGGCGCTGGTGGAACCCGGCAACGAGCTGATCGTGATTGCGCGCGCGCCCTCGCTGGCAAAGGTTCTGATCAAGTACTTCCCTGCGATTCGCTTCAAGTACCACGACGCTCAGGGAATCAACGTCTTCGTGCTCCAAGTCGATCACGAGCGGCTGCCGAGCGAGGCAGAGATCGACCGGATCCTGAGACGCCACGCCGGCGACCTGCTGCTGGATCTGCCTACCCCTAGTCGACAGGAGGCAAACAGCCCCGACGGTTAGGCAGTACCCGGTAGTAGTTGACCAACCCGTAGCTGTCGTACTTTTCGAGGAACCTCGCGCGGGCTATTGGCCTCGACGATGCAACGGTCGAGTAGACGACATACCTGAGGGAGGAGTTCGACTTGCGATCCGGGGTCGCAACGACGACCTCTATGCCCTGATCTTCGATCACCCGCTCGAGTTCCCGACAACTACGCACCGCCCGAAAGCCTCCGTGAGGCTGCTCGATGCCGATGTAGGTTGCCTTGGTACCGAAGTCAGCTCCCCGAAGCCGGTATTGCGCGAGCGCCGCGAGTTGTCCTGTGAACCCGACCCTCGTGCCGTCGAGACGGCTCGCCTCTGCCTGGAGGCGAAGGTCGCCGAGGTAGTAGCTGGGTGTCTCTCCGGTCGGTCGCTCGAGGTAGCGGGCGCGGTCGGCGAGACCGATCGAGAAGATCGCGAGAGCGAAAGCACCGACCACGACCGGGATGACCAGCTGCGGGCGTCTGCGCAGCAAGACGATTGCCGCTGACACGAGAACCACCGCGCCTGCAATCCAGGCCGCGTCCAGTGTTCTCCAGACGAAGAGCACACTCGAGGTCACAGTCGTTGCGACCGCCAGGATCAAAAAGAATGCTGGGAGCCAGCGGTAGGTTCGGCCTCGGGGATCCAATCCTCCTGCCCAGCTGGCAACCGCTGTAAGTCCGAGTGCCAACGCAGGCGCCAGGTAACGGAGGTTCCATTCGAACCCGACCGGAAAGCCGTCAGGTCCTGCGGCTGAGAAGGGTGTCACCAGATAGACGGCTGCTCCGATCAGAGCGGCTGCACCTATCGCGCGATTGCGCGAACCCCCGAACAGAAAGGCGCGCACCACACCGAACACTGCAAGCAACAGGACGAGCGACCAGCTCCAACCGAGCGCCTTGTGAAGGGCTGGAAGGAAGTAATCCACGACGGCGGTGCCGCTCGGGTTGAGCAGATAGTGCGAAACGCTGAACGGAGAGCGCCCCTCGAATCCACGCGCAGGAGCCGGCAGATCGATCGGACCAATCCCGTGGATGAAGGGAAGTGGATTGCCCGCGAGAATCAGGTTCCGCAACTCCCAAGGCAGGCCGATCACGATCAGCCCAACGAAGTACAGCAACGATCCACGTCGTGCGGCGGGAGTCCGCCAACCCTCATAGTGCACCCAGACAGAGAGGTCCGCGATCGGCGCGCCATCGGTCAACTTGATGCCTATTGCCA
>JBEIRY010000108.1:0-2459 GCA_040375675.1 Thermoleophilales bacterium
AAGTACCGAAACCTCCTGCTCTTCCTGGTGGTCGCTCCGTTTTTCACCACCTACTTGATCAGGACGATCGCCTGGCAGACGATCCTGACCGACCAGAGTCCGCTGGTCGAGTTCCTCGCTTCGATCGGCCTGACCTCGAACGGTCGAATCCTCGACACCCCGGCCTCGGTAATCGCAGGTCTCACCTACAACTTCCTGCCGTTCATGATCCTGCCGCTCTACACCAGCATCGACACCCTCGACCGCAGGCTGATCGAGGCGGCAAAAGATCTCTACGCCTCCTCGAAGACCGCCTTCCTCAAGGTCACCCTTCCCCTGACCGCTCCGGGAATCGTTGCCGGCACACTGCTGACCTTCATCCCGGCAAGCGGCGACTACGTTAACGCCTACTTCCTCGGCGGTCGCAATCAGGCGATGATCGGAAACGTGATCCAGAGCAACTACCTGGTCACCAGCAACTATCCGGACGCGGCTGCATTGGCCTTCATCCTGATGGTGATAATCCTGATCCTGGTCATGATCTACATCCGCTTTGCTGGCTCTGAAGCGTTGATGGGTGACGAAGCGAGTACCACCTGATCATGGAAGCTGCCAGCCTGAAAACCAGCAGCAGCACCGGCTCCGGCCCCCTCAAGCGCGCATCGCGAGCGGTCGGCGACAAGCTGCTGCCGATCTTCGCGGGGCTGGCGATTCTCTACATGATGATCCCGATCGCGGTGATCGCGATCTTCTCGTTCAACGATCCGCAGGGCAGATACAACTTCGAATGGGTCGGCTTCACCACCAAGCACTGGGCTAACGCCTTCGGCATTCCTGAGCTGACCTCCAGCCTGCTGACCAGCCTGCAGCTGGCCGCAATCGCGACCGTGATCTCGGCAGTGCTCGGGACGATGATCGCGCTTGCCCTGGTTCGCTACGAGTTCTACGGGCGCAAACCGACCAACTTCTTGATCGTCATCCCCCTGGCCACTCCGGAGGTCGTGATCGGCGCTGGCCTGCTTTCGATGTTCATCAGCTTCTCATTCCCCCTCGGCTTCGGAACCCTGCTGATCGCGCACGTGATGTTCTGCATCAGCTTCGTCGTGGTAGTGGTTCGCTCGCGGCTGATCGGGTTCGACCGCAGTCTCGAGGAGGCCGCACGGGACCTCGGCGCCACCCCGTTCCAGACCTTCCGCCTCGTCACCCTTCCGCTGATCGCCCCAGGAATCGTTGCGGGAGCGCTGCTGGCCTTCGCCCTCTCGATCGACGACTTCGTGATCTCCAACTTCAACTCGGGAACCACGGTGACCTTCCCTCTCTACATCTTTGGTGCCTCGCAGCGAGGGATACCTGTGGAGGTGAATGTGATCGCCACCATCCTGATGCTGGTGGCATTCGCCGCGATGTCACTGGTTCTCTGGCAGCAGCACCGGGCAAACAAGCTCGCCAAGGTCGAGGCCGAGCCGGACCCGATGCTCGAACACCCGCGCGAGAGCCGCAAGCACGCGGTCACCAAGCAAACTCCCTAGGTGGACATGGAAACCAGGCTGCTGATCAACGGCGAAACGATCTCCGGATCGGGGCAACCGATACCGGTAGAGAACCCGTTCAGCGAGGAGATAATCGCCACCGTGGGATCGGCCTCTGAAGAGGAGCTCGATGCTGCCTTCGATGCGGCGCGTGAAGCGTCTGGCCCATGGGGGGCAACGCCTGCCTGGGAGCGGGGAGAGCTGCTGCACGAAATAACCACCCGCCTGCGCAGCTCTACCGATGCTCTGGCCGAACTGCTCACCCTTGAGGGGGGCAAACCCCTGATCGAGAACCGCGATGAGATCGGCTGGGTTGCCGCTGCATTCGACTACTACGCAGAGATCGGTCGCGATTCGGCTGGTCGTGTGATCCCTCCGATCGAAGCCAGCCAGTTGGCGATGGTTGTCAAAGAACCCCTCGGGGTCGTCGGCTGCATCGTCCCATGGAACTACCCACTGCTGTTGCTGGCCTGGAAGCTCGCTCCGGCTCTCGCCGCAGGCAACGCCGTCGTCGCGAAACCCTCCGAGGTGACACCGCTTGCGACCCTCGCGCTTGCGCCGATCCTCGACGTGCTCCCCAAGGGTGTCGTGAACATCGTTGCCGGTGACGGTGAGGTCGGTGCGCGAATCGCCAGCGACGAGCGGGTCGACTGTGTTGCGTTCACTGGATCGGTCGAGACGGGCAAGGCTGTGGCGCGAGCCTGCATCGATCGCGTGGCGCGAATCAATCTCGAGATGGGTGGCAAGGACCCCTTCATCGTCTGCGCAGACATCGCCGGAGGAATCGAAGTCGCTGCACGCGGTGGCGCCTGGGCGGCCTTTCTGAACGCAGGCCAAGTTTGCACCTCGGCTGAGCGCTTCTACGTGGCTGAGGAGATCTATGACGACTACCTGCAGGCGTTCGTGGATCACGCGAAGAGTCTGAAGCTGGGAGACCCGATGTCCTCCGAC
>JBEIRY010000082.1:0-5896 GCA_040375675.1 Thermoleophilales bacterium
AGTTCGATGACATCGACCTTCGGGTCGTAGAGGTCCTGGTCGCCGAGCAGGACCTTGCCCTCGATGCGGACCCCGTCGATGAGGTCGTTCATCCGGTTCAGGCTGCGCAGCAGGGTGCTCTTGCCGCAGCCGGACGGGCCGATCAACGCGGTGATCTGCTTTGCGCCGATCGACATCGAAACGTCCTTTACCGCCGTCTTGCCGGAATAGGAGACACCGACACCCTCCAGCTCGAATACGTGCTGGCCGGTCTCTTCGTGAGCGCTCGGGAGGTCGCGTCCCGCAACCTCTATCTGGCGACCAAGCGCGCGCTGGGTCTCTTTCTTTTCCCCGGTCATTCGGCTCTCCACCTTACCCACCTCACCATTGCTGTTCGTATCGATTACGGAGCCACACTGCGAAGGAGTTGAGAAGCAACAGCACGATCAGCATCAGGATCACCCCGGCTGCGGCGAGCACCCTGAACTCATCCTGAGGTCGAAGCGCGTAGTTGTAGATCAGGACCGGCATCGCCGAATAGCCGTCGGAGGAAAACGGCTGTGGATCGAATGTCACGAACTGCGCCGCTCCAACCAGCAGCAGAGGCGCTGCTTCGCCGAGCGCTCTGGAGACAGCCAAAATCACGCCCGTCATGACCCCCGGCACAGCTGCCGGAAGCACCTGGCGACGAACCGTCTGCCACTGAGTGGCGCCGAGTGCCAGAGAGCCGTCGCGTATCGAGGGTGGCACAGCCCTGATCGCCTCTCGCGAGGCGAGGATCACGGTGGGCAGCACCAGCAATGCCAATGTCATCGAGCCAGCGACCAGAACGAACCCGAGATTGAGCGGGCCGCGGACGATGAAGGCAAGCCCCAGGATTCCGTAGATGATCGAGGGCACGCCGGCAAGGTTCTGCACGTTCAGCTCGACCAAACGGTTCCACCAACGGGTGCCGTCGGCGTACTCCTCCAAATAGATCGCAGCACCGACTCCCAACGGTACGACCAGAAGGATCACCCCGAGGATCAGGTAGACGCTGCCGATGATGGCCGGGCGAAAGCCGGCATCCTCGGGGTTGAGTGTGGATGGCCCTTCGGTGATCAAGTTCAGGCCGAAGGCCGGTGCTCCCTTGATCGCCGACTGCAGGATCAAGGCGATCAGCCCGATCAGCGCAAAACAGACCGCAAACAAGAGCAGCGCCAGGAAGATATTCCCCTTGACCCTGTCGCCTCCGCTCTTGGCCCTCAGAGCATCGGCAACACTTGCCTGCGCGCCCGCGGTAGCGAGGCGCGTCCTCTCTGGTGTGCCGGAGAACATCACTCGTAGACCTCGCGGAACTTACGGACCAACCTGATGCTGATCATGTTCATCACGAGCGTCATCACGAAGAGGAGCGCGCCAACCGCGAAAATCGTGTCGTAGGTGATGGTCCCTGTGGCGATGTCACCGGTTGCGGTGGTACCGATGAACGCGGTCATCGTCTGAACCGACGCGCCGGGGTCGAAGGTGAGATTGGGGCTCTTTCCCGCGGCGAGCAATACGATCATCGTTTCGCCGAGGGCGCGAGAGGTAGCCAGCACCATCGAGGCGATCACACCCGAGATCGCTGCGGGCAAGACCACACGGGTGGAAACGCGGAACTTGGTCGCACCCAGCGCATATGCGCCTTCGCGCAACCCACCCGGTACCGAGCGCATTGCGTCGTCGGAGATCGAGGAGATGATCGGGACGATCATCAGACCGATCGCAAGACCAGCTATACCGGCAGCGAACGGAGGGGTCTTGATGAAGCCCGGCAACAAATCACCGATCTGAGGGCTGAGGAAGGTCACAGCGAAGACGCCGAACGCCACGGTCGGAATGCCGGCGAGCACCTCGAGTACCGGCTTGACGTAGCGGCGAGTCTTCGGCGAGGCGTACTCGCTGAGGAATATGGCGCTGAGCAGCCCGATAGGAATCGCAAAGACGAGTGCCCACAAAGTCGTGCTGAGGGTGCCGACCACGATGTTCAATACGCCAAAGCTCGCTGGCTCGAGAGTCGGGGCCCAGGTATCGGTAGAGAAAAACTCACCGAATGACACCTCACCGAAGAACCCGATGCTCGGCACCAGAAGGGAGATAACGATCGCTGCGGTGGTTACAACTGACAGCAGCGCGCACAGAGCCAAAACGGCCCTGACTGCCTTCTCTCCGTAGCGGGGACTGGAAGCCGAAAGGGACCGGGGCGGCATATCCGCCCCGGTCCCTCTGGCCAATTCGATCGCGTCGCGGGCCTCCACGCTAATCGCCTCGGAATTCCGCTTTGCGTTCGATCATCTCTTTCAACTTGACCTCGAACCTAGTTGATCAACTTGTCGAGGTTCGACTTCGCGTCATCCAGCTGCTTGCTGGTCAGCGGAATGAAGCCGACCTGCTCGGCGATGCTGTTGACGTTGTCGAGGTAGAACTTGAGGAACGAGTCCACCGTCTGCTCCTTGAGCGCTGCGCCCGAGGCGTAGATGTAGAGCGGACGACTCAGCGGCGAGTAGCTGCCGTTCTGAGCGGTCTCTACCGACGGGGCGACGCATCCCTTGCCGCTGTCGACCTGGAGAGCCTTGACCGTTCCCTCGTTCTCCTTGAAGAACGAGTAGCCGAAGTAGCCAATGCCACCCTCGCTGCCGGACACGCCGGTGACGGTTGCATTGTCGTCCTCGCCCACATCGTTGTAGTCGGAGCGCTGGGCACCTTCCTCACCGTTGATCGACTCGGTGAAGTAGTCGAAGGTTCCAGAATCTGATCCCGGGCCATAGGCCGCGAGCTGAGAATCGAACGGAGGCTGGAGACCCTTCACTTCGCTCCAGTTTGCGACCGTCGACTTCGGCTCCCAGATCTGCTTCAACTGCTCGGTCGTGATGCAGTTGACCGGGTTGTTGGGGTTCACGACGACCGTGAGGGCGTCATTTGCCACCTGAAGCGGCTCGTAGGTGATCCCGTTCTTCTTGCAGAGTGCCTCTTCTTCCGCCTCGATCGGACGTGAAGCATCCGATGCCTGGGTCTCACCGGCGCAGAACTTCTCGAATCCACCGCCTGTACCGGAAGTTCCAACCGTCACCTTCACATCGGGGTTATCGGACTGGAACTCCTCGGCGACTGCCTCAGTGAGCGGAGCTACCGTGCTCGACCCGTCGATGCGGATCGTTCCCGAAAGACCGCTTGTGCTGCTTCCGCTGTCGCTGCTGCTGCCGCAGGCCACGATCCCCGCTGAGAGGACACCTGCTGCGATTGCAATTAGCCACTTCTTTGACATCTGTGGACTCCTTTTCTTGTTTCCATATCGAGGAGTCCCATTCAAAGGAACCCCATGTCTGCTTGGAAGGCGGCCCTTTGGTCGCCTGAAAGGATCCTCCTACTTCCCTGTGCATAAGTTGTAAAAAGGATGTGAAGGGTGTTATCAGCCGTAGATCACTCGCGCTACTCGCCGGTTGGCGAGAAGCGGTAGCCGATGCCGGTGTGGGTGTGGATGAACTCACGCCCAGGCAGGACCTCGGCAAGCTTGGCCCGAACCCTGCCCACATACACATCTACCGAGCGATCTCGCCGGCTGTACTCGCCTCCCCACACCTGCGAATAGAGCATCTCTCTTGTCGTTACGCGCTCCGGGTTGCCTGCGAGTGCAAGCAGTACCTGGAACTCTCGTGCGGTCAGCTTCAACGGGCGTCCGTTGGCAAGCACGGTATGACCATCCGGGATGATCTCGAGGCCTGCTGCGTAGATCGGCGCTATCGGAGCGAGCGTGCCCGTCTCTGCATTGTCGAGGTTGGGGGTATCCACGCCAGCAATGTTCCTCGGACTGAGATGGATCTTCGTTACCACCTGGTGAACTTCGGGTAACAGATTCGTTGGCCGCCACGAACGACTTTGGCCAACTGGCCTAAGTCAGCGACGCTAAGCGGCGGGGCCGGTCTCGACCGACTCGGCGGGTGCTTCAACGGCCTCTTCCGCCGCGGTGGCCGGCTCGACGAACGGGGTCTCTTCTGTTGCCGAACCGTCCGATGTCGAGAGTTCCGGGTCGAAGCGGTAGCCGATGCCGAAGTGCGTATGGATGTAGGACCAGCCCGGCGAATAGCGCTGCAGCTTCAGCCTGACCTTCCTGATGAAGACGTCGACCGAGCGGTCACCGTGAGCCATCGCGTACCCCCATACCTGCTGGTAGATGTCCTCGCGCTCGATCACCTTGCCGGGCGATGCCGCAAGAAGCGCGAGCAGCTCGTACTCGCGTCGCGTAAGTCCCACGCTCTGGTCCGATACGAACGCCTGATAGCGATCTCCGCGGATCTCTACCTCGCCGACCACCATCGGGCCGACCTCTGACTCAGGTGCAGAGCGGCGGCGGCGGCGCACCACCGCCTCTATCCGGGCAACCACTTCTTCGGGGTGACAAGGCTTGTTGATCCAGTCGTCAGCGCCAAGTCGCAGACCACGAACCCGCTGGGCAACCGTCGACTTGCTCGAGCAGACGATCACACCAAGGTCGGGAAGCGCGCCGGCTACCAACTCCAAGAACTCCCATGAGCGGGGGCCGAGCGCCTCGGGGTCGATCAGCAAGGCGCTCACCTTCATCGCTACGAGCTCTTCGGTTGGCATGCCCGCTGCGACAACGCGATGCTCCCAGCCCACAGCCTCGAGTCGCTTGCCGAGGACGGTGAGGAATGCCGAGTCGGTGTCGACTATCGCGACACGAAGCTTTCCTCGATGTTCGGTGGGGTTTGCCATCTCTCCAGTCGAGTCACAGGGGTACTCGACAACCGGAAGTCTAGGGAGTGTTTCGGCGCGGGCAGGCGTGAGGCAAAAAACCGTTCACCAAATTTTCACGAGCGGAATTTGGCTCCTAGCGAAGAAAATTCGCTGCCCTCGAGTGCTTTTCCAACTTTTCACATGCGGCTGCTGGCTCAGAGGGAGACTTCGGATCAGGAAAGCGAGAACTCTCCCTCTCGTACGCGCGCGATCTGCCCCTCTCCTCGAATCGCACGGATCGCGCGCTTTTCCGTTTTCCAGAGGTTGAGAGGAGCCCTCTAGCCGAACGTCGCTGGCCGCAGGCCCGTGGCGATGATCAAGAGGATCGCCACTCCAAGGGCGTAGCGGTAATAGACGAACGGCCGATAGCTGTGAGTCCTGACCAGTCGCAGCAGGAAGACGATGGCGATGTAGCCCGAGATCGCGGCGGCGATGAAGCCCGCGAT
Source organism: Thermoleophilales bacterium (assembly GCA_040375675.1). Lineage (GTDB taxonomy): Bacteria > Actinomycetota > Thermoleophilia > Solirubrobacterales > 70-9 > CAIUSP01. The sequence goes on from JBEIRY010000082.1 coordinate 5,199, forward strand.
CATCGGCACCACCACGCCGTCGGGCAGGCCGTCCTGAGAGATCTGCAGTGCTTCATAGACAGTGGCACCGAAGACAACCGGGATCAGCAAGAGGAACGAGATCCTCGCCGCGGCGTCGCGGTCGAGCCCGAGCCAACGGCCGAAGGTGATGGTGATACCCGAACGAGAGGTTCCCGGAGCCAGGGCGAGGATCTGGCTCGCGCCGATGATCAACCCGTCTTTCAACCTGGTGCTTTCGAGATCGCGCTTCTGTGGCAGCTTGTCTGCCCAGAGCAGGATTGCGCCGAAGACGATCAGCTGGATCGCGATCATCCACGGTGCGCCGAGGGTGTTGTCGATGAAGTCGGCAAACAGTGCGCCGGCGATCACCGCCGGCACCGTGCCGATGGCGATAGCCCAGGCGAGACGCTCGTTGGTGGTTTCGATCCGCCGCTTCCAGATACTGGTGAAGAACCCCTTCGTGAAATCGACTACCTCGCGGTGGAAGTAGGCGATCGCGGCAATCAATGTGCCGGCGTGCAGGGCTACGTCGAAGGTCTTGTTGAAGGACGGGTGGTCGAGCAGGAAGTCGTAGCTCTGTAGCCAGGGAACGATGATCAAGTGCCCCGCCGAGGAAATTGGGAGGAACTCGGTAAGCCCCTGAACCACGCCGAGGTGCACTGCTTCTAGCCAAGACACGCAAAGAATCCTACGGCAGC